>NZ_JBHXRU010000022.1:0-75858 GCF_042716255.1 Streptomyces sp. NPDC058662
GGGCCCCCGCGCGTCGCGGGGGCCCCGCCCTCGTCGTGCCGCTCCGCGCGGCGCGGGGCCGCGCGCGCCGGGTCAGGCGGTGAGAGCCTGCTTGACCTGGGCCAGGCTCGGGTTCGTCATGACCGACTCGCTGCCCGCCGCGGAGACCACCAGGACGGTGGGAACGGTCTGGTTGCCGCCGTTGGCCTTCTCGACGAAGGCCGCCGAAGCGGGGTCGAGCTCGATGTTGATCTCGTTGTACGCGATGCCTTCCCGGTCCATCTGGGACTTCAGCCGGCGGCAGTAGCCGCACCAGGTCGTGCTGTACATCGTGATGGAGCCCGTGTCCTGCATGCTGCGTCTCCTCTGTGGGGTCGGGTCGCGTCGGTCCGAGTACTCGAACGTACGGGATCGCTCCGACATTCCCGCCCCTTCCCGGCCGTTCCCGCCACCGCGGTGTGACAAGTACGACGGACCCCTGCGGGCTGTGGACGACTTTCCCGTCCGGCCCACGGGACCTGGCAGCATGGCGGGGTGACAGCAGCAACGCACTCCTCATCCTTCCCCGCCGACGCGGACTCGGCCGACGCGGTGCTCCTGGGCCTGGACCCGGAGCAGCGCGAGGTCGCGACCACCCTGCGCGGACCGGTGTGTGTGCTGGCGGGTGCTGGTACGGGCAAGACCCGCGCGATCACCCACCGCATCGCCTACGGGGTCCGGTCCGGCCAGCTCATGCCGGCCAGCGTGCTCGCCGTCACCTTCACCAACCGCGCGGCCGGCGAGATGCGCGGCCGCCTGCGCAGCCTCGGCGCGGGCGGGGTCCAGGCCCGGACCTTCCACTCCGCCGCCCTGCGCCAGCTCCAGTACTTCTGGCCGAAAGCCGTCGGCGGGGAGGTGCCCCGGCTGCTGGAGCGCAAGATCCAGTTCGTCGCCGAGGCGGGCGCGCGCTGCCGTATCCGGCTCGACCGCAACGAGCTGCGCGATGTCACCGGCGAGATCGAGTGGGCCAAGGTCACCCAGACCGTGCCCGCCGACTACCCGGCGGCCGTCCTGAAATCCGGCCGAGAGGCGCCCCGGGACCCGGCGGAGATCGCCCAGATCTACGGCACGTACGAGCAGCTCAAGCGCGACCGCGGCATGATCGACTTCGAGGACGTGCTGCTCCTCACCGTCGGCATCCTCCAGGACCGCCACGACATCGCCGAGCAGATCCGCACGCAGTACCAGCACTTCGTGGTGGACGAGTACCAGGACGTCAGCCCCCTGCAGCAGCGGCTGCTCGACCTCTGGCTCGGCGAACGCGACAGCCTCTGCGTCGTCGGCGACGCCAGCCAGACGATCTACTCCTTCACCGGCGCCACCCCGGACCACCTGCTGAACTTCCGCACCCGCTACCCGCAGGCCACGCTGGTCAAGCTGGTCCGGGACTACCGCTCCACCCCCCAGGTGGTGCACCTGGCCAACGGACTGCTCGACCAGGCCAAGGGGCGCGCCGCCGAGCACCGGCTGGAGCTGGTCTCCCAGCGCGAGCCGGGCCCCGACCCGGTGTACGCCGAGTACCCGGACGAGCCCGCCGAGGCCGAGGGCGTCGCCCACCGGATCCGGGACCTGATCGCCGCCGGGGTGCCGGCCGGCGAGATCGCCGTGCTGTACCGCATCAACGCCCAGTCCGAGGTCTACGAGCAGGCCCTCGCCGACGCCGCGGTCCCGTACCAGCTCCGCGGCGCCGAGCGGTTCTTCGAGCGCCAGGAGGTCCAGAAGGCCGTCCTCGCCCTGCGCGGAGCCGCCCGCTCGGGTGGCAACGACCCGCTGCTCGACGACGTCGTCGAGCTCGGTGCGCAGGTCCGCGCCGTCCTCAGCTCCACCGGCTGGACCAGCGAGCCCCCGGCCGGCTCCGGCGCCGTGCGCGACCAGTGGGAATCGGTGGCGGCGCTGGTACGCCTCGCCGAGGACTTCGCCCGCACGCGCCCCGGCGCCACCCTGGCCGACCTCACCGTCGAGTTGGAGGAGCGCAAGGCGGCCCAGCACGCCCCGACGGTCCAGGGAGTCACCCTCGCCTCGCTGCACGCGGCGAAGGGCCTGGAGTGGGACGCCGTGTTCCTCGTGGGCCTCACCGACGGCATGGTGCCGATCACGTACGCGAAGACCGACGAGCAGGTCGAGGAGGAGCGCCGGCTGCTCTACGTCGGGGTCACCCGGGCGAGACTGCACCTGACCCTCTCCTGGGGGCTCTCCCGCGCTCCGGGCGGCCGGGCCTCCCGGCGCCCCAGCCGCTTCCTGAACGGCCTGCGACCGGGCTCCGCGGCCCCGGGCCCCGCGGCGGGCGCCGGGGGCGAGCGGGGGGCCCGCAAGCGCGGCCGGCGCGGTCCGGCGCTGTGCCGGGTCTGCGGCAGGACGCTGACCGACGCCGGCGAGCTGAAGCTGCTGCGCTGCGAGGACTGCCCGTCCGACATGGACGAAGGGCTCTACGAGCGGCTGCGGGACTGGCGCGCGGCCCAGTCGAAGGAGCAGGGCCTGCCCGCCTACTGCGTCTTCACCGACAAGACGCTGATGGCGATCGCGGAGGCCGCGCCGGGCGAGGAGGGAGAGCTCTCGATGATCTCCGGGGTGGGCGGCCGCAAGGTGGACCGGTACGGAGCCGACGTCCTCGCCATCTGCGCAGGTCGCGAGCCCGGGACCGGGGATCCTGACGACGCGTAGAAACTCGTCGGAAAAATAGTTTGCACATGCCCAGCGAATCCCCATAGGTTCTTAGCAACGGAAACGGTGGCTTCTCCGAAGCCCTCGATCCGTGCTGTACTTATCCGAATACGCATGGGACAGGCCCCCGGGCCGGGTCCCCGAGACGCCGAGAGGAGGCGAGACCAGTGATCAGCTCCACGACCTTCACCAAAATGACCGATCGCTCGGTCGCCGCTTCCTGCCTGCTCGGCTCCTCCTCGCTCCTCCCGCTCACGGGTACCGGTCTGTCCGCGATTTGCGCTGACAGCCCTGCCCTGCTGGCCACGCTGCCCGTGCGTGAGCGGAACGAGCGACCGACCCAGGCACCGGTGGCAGTGCTGGAAGCCCAGGCGCACGACGCCTATGGCTTCGCGCCCGCAGCCGGTGCCGGATCCCAGAAGCAGACGAAGAAGCACCAGCACCACCTGATGTGGGCCTTCCGCGGGCTCGAACCCTGGAGTGATCCAGCCTGATCGCATGATCAGGCCGGCGCCTTCAGGGCCGCGGAACCCCACCCGGGATCCGCGGCCCTTCTGTTTGTCCCCGACCGGGGGACGACGGAGCGAAGGGGCCTCGGGACTGGCAGGACCAGGTACCAGCCGGAACCGGCCGACCGGCCGGAACGACTAGTCGAACAAGACGAGGAAGAAAACACCGTGCAACTCGAAGCGCACGCCCCGTCCGTACCGCAGACCCAAACGATCTCCCCGCCCGCAGTTCCGGAGGACCGCACCTTGACCCCGCTCACCGCGCTCACCGCGCTCGACGACGCCATCGAGAACCTCGGCGTACCCGTCCCCTGCCGCACCTTCGACCCGGAGGTCTTCTTCGCCGAGTCCCCGGCGGACGTCGAGTACGCCAAGTCGCTCTGCCGCACCTGCCCGCTGGTCGAGGCCTGCCTCGCCGGAGCGACCGAGCGCCGGGAGCCCTGGGGCGTCTGGGGTGGCGAGCTCTTCGTCCAGGGTGTGGTCGTCGCCCGCAAGCGTCCGCGTGGGCGTCCGCGCAAGAACCCGGTCGCGGTATGAACGCCATCGGAACCATCGACCGCCCCCTCACGCACGACCCCCTGAAGCAGGCCCTCATGACCACCAACGCCACGAGCGAGCAGCCCCACGGCTCCGCCACCGCAGACTCCATCACCGCCGACGCGATCACCTCGCGTCAGAACAGGACCCGCGAAATGCAACTCATCCCAGAAGCCCTGGCCCGTGCCCATATGGAAGACCGCATGCGTGAGGCCGACGCCGAGCGTCACGCCCTGCGCCTGGTCGCCGCCCGCCGCATGCAGCGGCGAGCCGAGCGCGTCTCGCTGCGCGCCCGGCGCGCACTGGCCATGGCCGTCATGCAGTAGGCAGCCCACGGCTGCGGCAGTTACACCGTCCCGGGGGGACCGGTCCGAACGGACCGGTCCCCCCGGTGCGTTGCGGACGGTACGGAGCCCCGGCGGGGATATCGTCCTGAGGTGGACCAGCCGACTCCTCCCCACCCCGCCGAACCGGGACCCGAGGCCCAGCCCGTCGTCTGCGCGCGCTGCGGTGCCCTGTCCCCGGCCGGCGCCCCGGTCACCTGGACCTGCTCCGTGGAGAACGGCAGCAGGCAGTACTTCTGCCACGACTGCGCCCGGGCCAACATCCGGGCCATCGAGGGCAGGCTCGACTCCTCCTGGTGGTGACCGCGGGACCCCGTGCCCGCACGTCCGGCCCCCCGGGTCACTGCGCGGCGGGGAACCCCGGCAGCCACGACTCCAGTTCGTCCCGCAGCCGTACCGTCGCACCCAGCTGGCAGAGCACCCCGATCGTGCTCAGGGTCACCCGGTGGATCAGCAGGTACGAGGGCGGCAGATTGATCTGCCGACCCAACTGGTGCGCGGGGGAGCGGGGATCGGCGATCCTCGCGGCCTGCCCGCGCAGCCATGTCCGGGTGAAGGTGAACTCCTCCGCCTCGGCGGGCTCGATGATCGGTTTCAGGTAGTCCAGCACCGCCTGGGGGTCCAGTTCGATGGACTCCTTCACGAAGCCCTCGGCGCGCAGGTGGCCGTAGACCCCCTCCGCGTCACCGTCCAGCGTCATCCGCAGCGACCGGCCGATGGGCTTCGGCCAGCCTCCGGGCAGCCGGTCGACCGTCCCGAAGTCCAGGACGCCCAACTGCGCGCGCCCGTCCGGCCCCGAGATCAGCCGGAAGTTGCCCGGATGCGGATCGGCGTGCAGCAGGCCGGTGCGCGCCGGCCCCGAGAAGAGGAACCGGGCCAGCAACTGCCCGGCGCGGTCGCGTTCCTCCTGGGTGCCGTCGGCTATCACCTCCGACAGCGGGGTCCCCTCCATCCACTCGGTGACGAGCACGTCGTCGCCCTGGTGGACCACGTCGGGAACGACCACGTCCGGGTCGCCCTCGAAGGCGTCCGCGTGCGTCCGCTGCGCCTCGGCCTCCAGCTCGTAGTCGAGCTCCTCCGAGACCCGGTCGCGCAACTCCTTGATCAGGGGCTTGATGTCCATGCCGGGTATCAGCGGGCCCAGCAGCCCCGCGAACCGGCCCAGTTGCTTGAGGTCCGACAGCAACGCCTCGCCCGCGCCCGGGTACTGCACCTTGACCGCCACCTGCCGGCCGTCGTGCCAGACCGCCCGGTGCACCTGCCCGATCGAGGCAGCCGCCGCGGGCTTGTCCTCGAACTCCTCGAACAGGTCCCGCCAGTCCTCGCCCAACCGGTCCGACAGCACCTGGTGCACCGTCGCGGCGGGCAGCGGCGGAGCCGCCTCCTGGAGCTTGGTCAGCGCCGCCCGGTAGGGCCCCGCGACCTCCTCGGGAAGCGCCGACTCGAAGACGGACAGGGCCTGCCCGAACTTCATGGCACCGCCCTTCAGCTCCCCGAGCGTGCGGAACAGCTGCTCGGCGGTGCGCTGCTGGAGCTCGCGCGCGACGATCTCGGCCGACTTGCCGCCGATCCGCTTGCCCAGCCCCCAGGTCGCCCTGCCCGCGATGCCGAGCGGCAGCGCGGCCAGCTTGACGGTACGGGTGACCGCCTTGCGCGGAAGATCAGACATACGCGCCCCTCCATGTCCCAGACAGCTGCGCCGCGAGCGGCGGTGCGGGAATTGCCCCTGGCCACCAGCATCCTGTCATGGCCCCTGCGGCCGGTCAGCTCCCGATCCGCCTCCCGTACGCGCGGGCACCGCCGGGCGGCCCGCACCGCACGGGCAGTCCCCGTGCGCCGGGACCTCGGTGCGCTCCCAGTGCAGGGACGGCAGCGCGGCCTCCCAGCGCGCGGCGGTGGAAGCGGGCAGCTCCCCGTCGAGGAAGGACAGCGCGTGGGCGGCGGCCAGTCCGGCGACCGCCGCGGCCAGGCCCAGATCGCAGGCGGCGGTGGCGCGTCGGCGATGGGCCGAGCGCCACTGCACGAGCATCCTCGGCCAGGCTGGATCCCGGTCCACCCGGTCGCGCTCCATGCACCCCGCGCACGCCGTGGCCCCCGGCAGCACCAGCGGGCCCACCAGCCCGGTGCCCTCCAGCACCCCCGCGTAGAGGTGCGGGATCCCGGTCGTGACCCAGCCCGCCGCGGTGTCCGGGTCCGGGGCCCAGGCGTGCAGTCCGTCCCTGGGCGCGACCACCACCAGCGCCAGCCCCGGCTCCGGTCCGCCCTCCTCCCCGGGCCGGGGGGCCCGTCCCGGAGCGGCCTCGCGCACCATCCTTCCCGCCGCCTCCGCCCGCATCCGGCCCACGGCATCGGGGCCCAGCCCGCCCGGCGCCACATCCGCCGCCTCGACCCGGCCCCCGTCGAGGACCTCGACGCGGCCCACGCCGGCTCCCGCCAGGACCGCAGCGACCGCGGCCCCCACCCGGCCGGCCCCGCGCACCCGGACCCGTATCGCCCGGCGCGCGGCGACCCCGCGCAAGTCCCCGCCCGGGTCCCGGTGGACCAGCGACAGCGAGCCCAGGTCGGGACCCAGCCGCTCCAGCACCTCGGGCCGCGCGCGCACGGCCTGGGCCCGGGGCCCGCCCGCGGTGGCGTCGTCGAGCAGGCCCGCGCCCGCCAGCCGCCGCACCACCTCGTCGGCACGGCCGTCCGGCAGCCCCATGCCGGCGGCCTCGGCCCGCAGCAGGTCCATCCCCCGCGTCCCGTCGATCCGGTCGATGAGCGAACCGGTCGCGGTGTCCACCGGGCCGAGCACCACCGCGTGGGCAGGCGTCACCCCGAACTGCACCGTCTGCAGATCCCGCCAGGCCCGTGCCAGCGCCGGCTTCACTTTCGGATACATCGCGGCCCCCTCTTCTCCGTGTGCGCGGGCTCTCGCCGCCCGCCCTCCCGTTCTTCCGCCACAGTGCCCGCCATCCGCGATGCCCGCGGGAATTTGTCCACAGGCAAGGGGTATTAGCCATATGAGATGAAGAGAAGTGGTGTTCCTGTCACCGCCGGCGAATCGATCATGTCCGAGGGCCGGAGGGGCGGGACTTCGCACACGGCGACCGGGTACCGTCGTGGCGTGTCCGCCGACTCCCCGCAGCGCGCCGTCGAAGTACGCCGGAGCGCGCGCCGCCGCAGGACCGTATCCGCCTACCGCGAGGGTGACCGTACGGTCGTCCTCATCCCTGCCCGGATGTCCGAGGCCGAGGAGCGGCGCTGGGTGGGCGTCATGCTCGACAAGCTGGCCGCGCAGGAGAGCCGGCGAACCCTCGGGGACGCGGAGCTCACCGAGCGCGCCGCGCGCCTGTCCGAGCAGTACTTCAGCTCCCGCGCCCGCCCCCGCACCGTGCGCTGGGTCACCAACCAGAACACCCGCTGGGGCTCCTGCACCCCGGCCGAGGGCAGCATCCGGCTGTCCCACCGCCTCCAGGGCATGCCCGAGTACGTAGTGGACTACGTGCTCCTCCACGAGCTGGCGCACCTGCTGGTGCCCGGTCACGGGCCCCGCTTCTGGGCGCTGCTGGAGGCGTACCCGCGCACCGAGCGGGCCCGCGGCTACCTGGAGGGCGTGGTCGCCGCCGAGCGCCTCCCCACGGTCCCCGCGTCCTCGGACGAATAGGGCGAACCGCTGTGAACGGGCCTCAATCGGCCGTCGATCTGTCGCTCCGCTGCGAATATGTACCGGGTCGGTACCGACTTGGCCGGATGTCGGCAGTTGCCGTTAGCCTGAGCCGCACGTATTCACAGTCGGGATGGGGGACGGTCGTTACGTATGGCCAGGGAATTCCAGCGCGGCCACAAGGCCAAGATCAGTGATCTGACGGCGGGCACCGATCTGTACGTAGGCGTCCAGATCGCCGGGCCCGGACTCTCCTTCGACATCAGCTGCTTCGGACTCGACGCGAACGAGCAGCTGTCGGACGACCGCTACTTCGTCTTCTTCAACCAGCCGAAGTCGCCCGAGGAGTCCATCCAGCAGCTCGGCGCGCAGGCCGGGGACACGGAATCCTTCCGGGTGACCCTCGACCGCGTTCCGGCGTCCATCCACAAGCTGTCCTTCACCGCCACCATCGACGGCGCCGGGCAGATGTCGCAGATCGGACCCGGCTACATCCGGATCGTCGCGGGTGGCGAGGAGGTCGTCCGGTACGCGTTCACCGGCGCCGAATTCACCACCGAGCGGGCCGTGATGCTCGGCGACTTCTACCTCAAGGACGTGTGGCGCTTCGCCGCCGTCGGCCAGGGCTTCGACGGCGGACTCGACGCGCTGCTGCGCAACTTCGGCGGCGAGGTCGCCGAGGAGGCGCAACCGGAGCCCCAGGTCCCGGCCCAGGCCGCCGCCTCGCCGGGATTCGGCGCGCCGCAGGCAGCCGCCCCGGCCCCGTCCTTCGGCGCCCCGGCCCAGGCCGCGCCCGCCCCGGCCCCCGCACCGTCCTTCGGCGCGCCCCCGCAGGCCGCGCCCCCGCACGCCCCCGCCCCGCAGCCGCAGGCGTACCAGCAGCCCGCCGCCCACACCGCGCCCACCATGGCCGCGCCGCTCGCCCCGCCGGCCCCCGCGCCGTACGGCCAGCCGCCGCAGCAGCAGCCCTCGTACGGGGGCCAGGCCCCCGGCGGCCAGTACCCCGGCCAGGTGCCCCCGCCCGCCCCGGCCCCCGCGCCCTACGGGCAGCAGCCGGGCTACGGGCAGCAGCAGCCGGGCTACGGCCAGGTCCCGGGACAGCCTCCCGGCCAGCAGCCGGGCTACGCCCCCCAGGCCGCCGGAGCCGGCCTCGCGGCCGCTCTCCAGCCGTACAAGGAAGCCCCGACGGGTGCCCGCTGGACCCCGCAGAACCAGCAGCTCATGCGGGTCGACCTGGCCATGGGCGGCCAGGCGGTCCTCGCCCGCCAGGGCAGCATGGTGCTGTACCAGGGCAAGGTCGACTTCAGCTACAAGGGAGCCGGCTTCGCCGGCCGCGTCGTCGGCAACGCCACCGGCCAGGAGATGCAGCTCATGCGCTGCTCCGGCCGCGGCCAGGTGTTCCTCGCCGAGACCGGCGCCCACCTGCACGCCATCGAGCTCCAGGGCGACGGCATCTGCGTCTCCGCCGAGAACGTGCTCGCCTTCGACGAGACCCTCCAGCACGAGGTGCGCCGGATCGAGGGGCACGGCATCCCCGGGGGCGCCCTGTTCACCATGCTCTTCCAGGGCACCGGCACGGTGATCGTCAAGACGCACGGCGTGCCCGTCGTCCTGCCCGTCACCCCGACCACGTTCGCGGACAGCAACGCCGTCGTCGCGTGGTCGGCCGCCTCGCAAGTGATCATTTCCAGCCAGGTCCGGCTGCGGCGCAACGCCTACCCCGGTCACAGCGGGGAGACCGTGAACCTCCAGTTCCGCGGCGCTCCCGGCAACTTCATCGTCGTCCAGCCGTACGAGGTCTGAGGGAGCCCGACATGAACGCAATGAACCAGCAGCTCGCGGGCTACGCCCCGACCCCCGTCACGGCCCGCATGGAGAACCACGGCCGGGCCATGCTCAAGGTCGCCATGCAGAGCGGCCAGGACCTCTTCGCCCGCACCGGCTCGATGGTCGCCTACGAGGGCTTCGTCCAGTACGAGCCCAACCCGCCCGCCGTGCGCCAGATGGCCTCCCAGTGGCTGACCGGCGAGGGCGCCCCGCTGATGAAGGCCACGGGCGACGGCCTGCTCTACCTCGCCGACTACGGCGCGGACGTGGTCGTGATCAACCTCAACAACGACGCCCTGTCCGTCAACGGCACCAACCTGCTCGCCTTCGACGCCCACCTCCAGTGGGGCGTGGAGCGGGTCAAGGGCATGGCGAAGTTCGCCGGCCAGGGCCTGTTCAACGTGCAGATCTCCGGCACGGGCTGGGTCGCGATCACTTCCCGCGGCACCCCCATCGTCGTCGACTGCGGCCGCGGCGACGACGAGACGTACGTGGACCCGGACGCGCTCGTCGCCTGGTCCCCGAACCTCAAGGTCAAGGGGAAGCGCAGCTTCAAGGCCTCGTCGATGATCGGCAGGGGCAGCGGGGAGGCCTACCAGATGGCCTTCTCCGGCCAGGGCATCGTCGTCGTACAGCCCAGCGAGGACAGCACCGACCGGCTCCGGGCCCGGGGCTGAGGGGGAGCGGACACACATCATGCAGAGCTCACTTTTCGGCTACGCGGAAGCGCAGTCCCAGGACCGGTACACCGTCCAGAACCCCCAGCTCCTGAGGGTGGCGCTGAACGGCTCCGACGACATCCTCGCCCGCAAGGGCGCGATGGTCGCCTACCAGGGCATCGTCGACTTCGACGGCGAGTACCAGAGCAGTAACCAGCGGGGGGCCCGCAGCCGCACCGGCGAGGGCCTGGACCTGATGCGCTGCTCCGGGCAGGGCACGGTCTACCTGGCCAATCTCGCCCAGTACGTCCACGTCGTCGACGTGGACCAGGAGGGCCTCACGGTCGACAGCAGCTACGTGCTCGCCCTGGACTCCACCCTGCACACCGAGGTCATCGCGGTGGACAGCCAGTACGGGATCTCCGGGTCCGGCAAGTACCAGCTCAACATCACCGGCCGCGGCAAGGTCGCGCTGATGACCTCGGGGCAGCCGCTGATGATGCAGGTCACCCCGGACAAGTACGTGAACGCCGACGCCGACGCGATCGTCGCCTGGTCCACCTCCCTGCGCGTGCAGATGCAGGCCCAGACCCACTCCACCGGGGTGTGGCGCCGTCGCGGCAACACCGGCGAGGGCTGGGAGCTGAGCTTCCTCGGTACCGGCTTCGCGCTGGTGCAGCCCAGCGAGGCGCTGCCGCCGCAGAACGCCCAGCTCGGACAGGGCGCCGCGGCGCAGTTCGGGATGGGCCAGCACGGCGCGCACGCGCAGAACCAGAACAACGCCTGGAACTAGCGCTCAGCGTGGACGCGGGGGCGGTCCCGGGGGGGACCCCCCCCGCGTCGTACTCGGCTCCGGCCCGACGCCCCGGTGAGCGCCGGGCCGGGGCCGTCGCTCACGCGCCGAGCCGGGCCCGGGTCGCCTCCAGCAGCCGCACGACCGAGGTGTCGGCCACCCCGGCCACCTCCTCGTACCGGAACCAGCGCAGGTCCAGGGACTCCTCGCTGATCTCCGCCACCGCGCCGGCCGGGGCCAGCGCCGCGTACTGCACGTCCAGGTGCCAGTGGCACGGCGCCGGGATCGGGTGCCGGTCCAGCCGCACCGGGCCGCCGGGCAGCAGGGTCAGACCGGACGCGATGCCCGACTCCTCGCCGGCCTCGCGCAGCGCCGCCGCGGCCAGCGTGGCGTCGCCGGGCTCGCAGTGGCCGCCCATCTGCAGCCACATGCCCAGCTTCTTGTGCAGGGTCAGCAGGACGCGCTCCGCCGCCGGGTCGACCACCAGCGCGCTGCCGGTGACGTGCCCGGCCGTGCAGGGCTTGTAGACCCCGTCCGGATGGGCCGCCAGGTGCTCCAGGTACAGGTCGCGCAGCGCCCTCTGGTCCGCCTCACCGTCACCCTCGTACGCCTTCAGTACGAGGACGGCGTCTTCGAGCAGGCTCACTTCTTCTCGTCGCCGTCGGGGCCGTCGGCGCTGTCGGTGCCGTCCGTACCGCCCGCGGAGCCGTCCGTGCCGCCGGCGCCGCCCTCGGCGCGGCCGCGGGCGGCCTCGCCGAGCATCTTGTCGATCTCGGAGAAGTCCAGCTGCTCGCGGTGCACGAAACCGTCGGGGTCGTCCAGGTCGGACGCCGTCGGCAGCATGTCGGGGTGCTCCCACAGCCCGTCGCGGCCGTCCACGCCCCGCGCGTCCGTCAGCGAGGCCCACAGCCGCGACGCGTCGCGCAGCCGGCGCGGGCGCAGCTCCAGGCCGATCAGGGTGGCGAACGTCTGCTCGGCGGGACCGCCCGACGCACGCCGCCGGCGCATGGTCTCGCGCATGGCGTCCGCCGAGGTCAGACGGGGCTTGGCCGCCTCGTGCACCACGGCGTCCACCCAGCCCTCGACCAGCGCCAGCGCCGTCTCCAGCCGGGCCAGGGCCGCCTTCTGCTCGGGGGTGTCCTGCGGCTGGAACATGCCGCCCTGGAGCGCCTCCTGCAGCTGCTCCGGGTTGGACGGGTCGAGCTGGCCGACCACGTCCTCCAGCTTCGAGGTGTCGACCTTGATCCCGCGCGCGTACCCCTCGACCGCGCCGAACAGGTGCGACCGCAGCCACGGCACATGCGCGAAGAGCCGGGCGTGCGCGGCCTCGCGCAGCGCCAGGTACAGCCGGACCTCGTCCGAGGGAACGCCCAGGTCCTTGCCGAAGCTCGCGATGTTCAGCGGCAGCAGCGCCGCCTTGCCGGCGGGGCCCAGCGGCAGCCCGATGTCGGTCGAGCCCACGACCTCGCCCGCGAGCACGCCCACGGCCTGGCCGATCTGCTGGCCGAACATGGCGCCGCCCATGGAGCGCATCATCCCGAGCAGCGGGCCGGCCATGGCCTGCATCTCCTCCGGGACGACGCCGCCCATGGCCGCCCCGACGCGCTCGGCGACCGGGTCCACGAGCTCCTTCCACACCGGGAGGGTCGCCTCGACCCACTCGGCGCGGCTCCACGCCACGGCCGTGCCCGCGCCCGAGGGGAGCGAGGTCACGCCGTCCAGCCACAGGTCGGCCAACCGCAGGGCCTCCTGGACCGCGGACTTCTCCGCGACGCCGACGCTCGCGTCCTTGACGCCGTCCGAGGTGCCCTGGGCGACGGTCTGGCGGGCGATGTCCTTGGCCATGTCCCAGTTCACGGGACCGCCCTCGTAGCTCAGCATCTGGCCGAGCTGCTGGAAGGCCGCGCCGAGGTCGTTCGGGTTCATTGAGCCGAACATCGCGGCGAACGGGTTGTCCGCGCCGCCCTGGCCGCCGGCGCCGCCCGGGAGGCCCATGCCGGGGAACCCGAACGGATTCGGGCCGTCCTGGCCACCGGCGCCGCCCTTCTTCCTGCCCTCGTCGCCGTCCTCCGGCTCCTCCGGCGGAAGGCCGAATCCGAATGGGGTGTCGCTCACGGGTTTCCTCGGCTCGTAGGGCCGCCGGCGGGAGCCGACGGGCAATGGTCCGACAACACCACCCAGCGTAGACACCCGGCCCGGTCACGGGCTCGGTGCTCCGCCGACTCCTGGGCTGCGGCAGGATGGACATCACCTGGTAGGTACGCGTCACGGCGCGTCCCTACTGAAGACAACCGCTGGAGACGCCCGGTGAGTTCCCGAGATCCGCAGGTTCACGCGACCCACGACGACGAAGACCGCCCCGAGCACGGCGAAGGCGACCCCGGCGTTCGCCGGCCGCGAAACCCGGCCGGACCGCGCCGCCACACCCCCGTCATCGCCGTGACCGGCGCCGCGTCGGGGGTCGGCGCGGCCCTGGTGGGACGGCTGGCGGCCTCCGACGAGGTCAAGCAGGTCGTGGCCATCGACGAGCGGCGCGGGGAGTGCGCCGCGGCGCAGTGGCACGTCCTCGACGTCCGCGACCCGGCGATCGCCGAGAAGCTGCGCGGCGCGGACGTCGTGGTCCACCTCGCCCTCGACCTCGACCTGGAGACGGACCCGGCGGCCCGTACGGCGTACAACGTGCGCGGGACCCAGACCGTGCTGACGGCCGCCGCGGCGGCCGGGGTGCACCGGGTCGTCCTGTGCACCTCCGCGATGGTCTACGGCGCGCTCCCGGACAACGACATCCCGCTGTCGGAGGACTCCGAGCTGCGGGCCACCGCCGAGGCGACCGGCGTCGGCGACCTGCTGGAGATCGAGCGGCTGGGCCGCCGCGCGCCGCGGGCGCACCCCGGTCTCAATGTGACGGTGGTCCGCCCGGCGGTCCTGGTCGGCGGCACCGACACGGCCCTCACCCGGTACTTCGAGTCCCCGCGCCTGCTCGTGGTGGCCGGCTCCCGCCCGATGTGGCAGTTCTGCCACGTGGACGACCTGGTCACCGCCCTGGAGTACGCGGCTCTGGAGAAGGTCGAGGGGGAGCTGGCCGTCGGCTGCGAGGGCTGGCTGGAGCAGGAGGAGGTCGAGGAGCTGAGCGGCATCCGCCGGATGGAGCTCCCGTCGGCAGTCGCCCTCGGCGCCGCGGCGAGGCTGCACCGGATCGGGCTGACGCCGTCCCCGGCCGGCGACCTGGCGTACACGATGCACCCGTGGGTGGTCAGCGTCAGCGGCCTGCACGCGGCGGGGTGGCGCCCGCGCTGGACCAACGAGGAGGTCCTGGCGGAGCTGCTCCAGGAGGTCGCTGGGCGGCACACGGTCGCGGGGCGGCGGCTCGGGCGCAAGGACGCCGCGACGGCCGCGGGTGCGGCCGGGGCGACGGTGGCGCTGCTCGGCGCGGCGGCGGCCGTACGCCGGGCGCGGCGCCGGCGCGGCATCTGACGTCCGCCTCCGTCGACGTCCGCGGCAGCGCAGCCGGCGCCCGCCGGGCCGGGCGCCCGGGGCGCGCGGCCCCCGCGTGCGCCGGCTCCGGGCCCGGCGGCGTGTCGGGACCGGGACCGGGGACAAGGACCGGGCCCCGCCCCGGATGGCGGCGCGGCCGGACGCGGTTTCTGTAGGAGGCTCCCAAGGGAAGCGGCGCGGCACGGGTGAAACGGCTATTCCGCCACGTCAGCGGCTAGGGCACGATGAAGGCATGGCACCGCACTTCGACCACCCCGGCGAGCAGGCCGCTCCGGACCCGATCCGGCTGCTCGAAATCCGCGAGACACCGCTCTCGCTCGACGAGGTCTTCCGGGCCGTCGGCGACGACGCGACCGGCGGTACGACGCTCTTCGTCGGCACGGTCCGCGACCACGACGGCGGAGCCGACGTGGACTCGCTCGGCTACTCCTGCCACCCGACCGCCGAGGCCGAGATGCGCCGCGTCGCCGAGCGCGTCGTGGCCAAGTACCCGGTCCGCGCCCTGGCCGCCGTCCACCGGGTCGGCGACCTGTCCGTGGGCGACCTGGCCGTCGTCGTCGCCGTCTCCTGCCCGCACCGCGGCGAGGCGTTCGAGGCCTGCCGGATGCTGATCGACGACCTCAAGCACGAGGTCCCGATCTGGAAGCACCAGACCTTCTCGGACGGCACGGAGGAGTGGGTCGGCGCCTGCTGAGCACCACTCGCCCCGATACGAAACCCCGCGCGCGGAACCTCCCCCGGAAGGGGGTAGCCTCGCACCCGTTCGGCCTCGCAACACGCCCTCGATTTGCGTAACCCCCTCCCGGGCATGAGCGTTGAAACCACCGACGACAACACGTACTTCAGGGGTAGGGAGGCAGGCCCATGGCGTCTCTGGTGTGGTTGCTGATTCCGCTGTTCGCCGCGATCGGTGCAGCGATATGGGGCAGCTGGGCGGCACGCGACCGCACACAGGGCGACATATCCGAACTGGCCGGATACGCCCGCTTCCGCGAAGCGATGGGCAGTGCCGATCAGAGCAGGGCGAAGGCCGAGGCGCACTCCGGTTCCGACGCGGTCTGACGCGTCCCGTGAGAAACGCCTGAGAGTTCTTCGCGCGGGCCCCGTACGGACCGGCCCCGAGGGCCGCCCGCCAGGGCCGTCACGTACTGTCGGATCCATGCCACGCCGCACTGCGACGATGCTCGCCTCCACCCTCGTCCTGTTCGCGCTGCTCTGCGCAGGGGTGTTCATCCGGGTCCCGTACGCCGAGATGAGCCCGGGCCCCACCGTGAACACGCTCGGGGACTCGCGCGGCGAGCCCGTCCTCAGCATCTCGGGGCGCAAGACCTACCCGACCAGCGGCCACCTCAATATGACGACGGTCCGTGTGACCAGCGCCGACTACGAGATGAACCTCCTGGAAGCGGTCTACGGCTGGCTGGCCGACGACAACATCGTCGTGCCCCACGAGAACCTCTACCCGGACGGCAAGACGGAAGCCGAGTCGACGCAGGAGAACGCCGAGGAGTTCAGCCAGTCGCAGGAGAGCGCCAAGGTGGCGGCCCTCAAGCAGCTCGACATCCCGGTGACCGCCCGCGTGATCGTCTCCTCGGTGGTCAAGTCGAGCCCCTCCGAGGGCAAGCTGCACGCCGGGGACATCATCCGGGCCGTGGACGGCGCTCCCGTGAACGCCCCCGGGGACGTGGCCGAGCTCGTCACCAAGCACAAGGCCGGCGAGCCCGTCGAGTTCACCGTCGTGCCCGCCGCGGAGGCGGCCGAGGCCGAGAAGGCGAACCGCGAACCCACCGGCTCCACCAAGGTGACCATCGTCTCGGGCAAGGCGGAGGGCGACGGCCACGCCGTCGTCGGCATCCGCGCCGGCACCGACCACACCTTCCCGTTCATGATCGACATCAAGCTCGCGGACGTCGGCGGCCCGAGCGCGGGCCTGATGTTCGCCCTCGGCATCGTCGACAAGCTCACCCCGGAGGACCTGACCGGCGGCGCGTTCGTCGCGGGCACGGGCACCATCGACGACGCGGGCGAGGTCGGCCCGATCGGCGGCATCCCGATGAAGACCATCGCCGCCCGCGAGGCCGGCGCCGAGTACTTCCTGACGCCCGCCGAGAACTGCGCCGCCGCGGCCGCGAACGTCCCCGACGGCCTGACCCTCGTCAAGGTCTCCACCATCGACGACGCCATGAAGGCGCTGGAGAAGATCCGGGCGGGGGACACGGCCGGGCTCGCGCGGTGCACGACCGCCGCGTCCTGACCGGACCGGACCGCCCGGACCGCCCTGCGCGGCCGGACGGGGCGCGCCGGGCGCGCCCCCGCCCGACGCGACGCTACGAGAAGGTCGCGGCCAGGGCCTCGGCCAGCCCCGGCACCAGGTTCCCGCCGGTGAGGACCTCCGTCGAGGAGTCCTTGTCCCGCAGCCGCACGGCCGACTCCCGGGACCCGTCCCGCAGCACCGCCACCGTCAGCCGCACCTCCTGCCGCTCCGGGTGGCCGGCGACCCACTTCGCCAGCTGCTTGTCGTTCAGCCCCTCCGGTACGGAGGCCTCCGCCGACGGCGGCAGCATCAGCCGCTCCACCGTCAGCGCGCAGCCGACCACCGCGTCGGGCCAGGCGATGGTGCCGAGGAACCGGTCGAGCGGGGTCCCGGCCGGGACCTCGTCCTGCTCCACCGGGGTCAGGGAGCTCTTGCCGGCGTCGTCCTGGTCGAGGCCGAGCTGGCCCGCGAGCCGCGGCTCCTGCCTCTTGAGCCGGGCGGTGTCTACGAGCGCGAACAGCCGGGCGGGCTTGTCCCAGCCGAGGCCGGCCGCGTACTCGTCGATCTCAAGGCAGGCGCGGGTGAGCGGACTGGCCGCCATCGGCGTGCCGGGGGAAGGAGAAAGGTTGGACATGGGCAACATCCTGCCTCCTTTCCGCCGGATACCGGGAACTGACTAAAGCCTCAGTAAGTTGCATGAGTGGGCTCTACGATCGGGGGCCCGTTACATACCAGACCCAGACTCAGCGACTTTCGAGGTGCGCACCTTGGCTTTCCAGATGCCGGACCGCGGCGGAGGCCCCTCCGGGCCACGGATGAGAGTCGGCCGCCCGTCCCGGCGGGCCCGCACTCTCCTCATGACCTTGGGCGTACTGGCCGTCCTGGCCATGCTCTTCATCATGTTCGCGGGCTTCTGGACCGACTGGCTCTGGTTCCGGTCCGTGAAGTACTCGACCGTTTTCACCACCACCCTGTGGACGAGGGTCGGCCTCTTCGCCGTCTTCGGCCTGCTGATGGCCGGCGCCGTCGGACTGAACATCTGGCTGGCGTACCGGCTGCGGCCGCCGCTCAGCGCGATGTCGATGGAGCAGCAGAGCCTCGACCGCTACCGGATGAGCATCGCCCCGTACAAGAAGTGGGCGCTCCTGGGCATCTCCGTCCTCGTCGGCCTGATCGCGGGCGCGTCGGCGGCCGGCCAGTGGAAGACCTGGCTGATGTTCGTGAACGGGGTGCCCTTCGGCACGAAGGACCCCCAGTTCAACCTCGACGTCTCGTTCTACACCTTCGACCTGCCCTGGTACCGCTTCCTGCTCGGCTTCGGCTTCGCCGCGGTCGTGCTCTCGGTGATCGCCGCGGCCGTCGTGCACTACCTGTACGGCGGACTGCGCGTGACCAGCCCGGGCGCCCGGGCCACCGCCGCCGCGACCGGGCACCTCTCGGTGCTGCTCGGCCTGTTCGTCACGCTCAAGGCGGTCGCGTACTGGCTCGACCGGTACGGCCTCGCCGTGAAGTCGAGCGACTTCAAGGCGGCGGACAACTGGACCGGTCTGCGGTACGTCGACGCGAACGCCTACCTGCCGGCGAAGACGATCCTGGTCGCCATCGCGGCGATCTGCGCCGTGCTGTTCTTCGCGACGCTGTGGCGCCGCACCTGGCAGCTCCCCGTCATCGGCTTCGGACTGATGGTCCTGTCGGCGATCCTGATCGGCGGGCTCTATCCGGCGATCGTGCAGAAGTTCCAGGTCCAGCCCAACGAGCAGGCCAAGGAATCCCCGTACGTCCAGAAGAACATCAAGGCGACGCGGGACGCCTACGGGATCGCCGGCTCCGAGGTCACGGACTATCCGGGCGTGCCGCAGACGCAGGACCGGACCAAGCTCCGGGCGCCGGCCGACACGACCGCGAGCATCCGGATCCTCGACCCGAACATCGTCTCGCCGGCCTTCCAGCAGCTCCAGCAGGTCAAGGGCTACTACGCCTTCCCGTCCACGCTCGCCGTGGACCGGTACAGCGGCCAGGACACGGTCATCGGCCTGCGCGAGCTGAACATCGGCGGCATCCCGAAGAACAACTGGATCAACGACCACTTCAAGTACACGCACGGCTACGGCGTGGTCGCCGCCAAGGGCACCACCGTCGGCGACCAGGGCTCGCCGGACTTCACCCAGTCCGACCTCCCCTCCAAGGGGATGTTCGGCACCGACTTCGAGCAGCGCATCTACTACGGCGAGCAGACGAAGCAGTACTCGATCGTCGGCGGGCCGCAGAAGGAGCTCGACTACTCGGACGACAAGGGCGAGAAGGAGACGAGCTACGAGGGCGGGTCCGGGGTCAACCTGGACAACCCGGTCAACCGGGCCGCGTACGCGCTCACCTTCAACGAGCCGCAGATCCTCTACTCCGGAGCCATCGGCGACGGATCGCGGATCCTGTACAACCGCACGCCCAAGGAGCGGGTCGAGGCGGTCGCGCCGTGGCTGACCATCGACGGAGCGCCGTACCCGGCCGTCATCGACGGCCGGATCAAGTGGATCGTCGACGCCTACACGACGACCAACGGCTACCCGTACGCGTCGCGCACCACGCTGGGCCAGAGCACGGCCGACTCGCTCACCAACAGCCAGCGCGCGGTGGTGGCCCAGGAGAACCGGGTCAACTACATCCGCAACTCGGTGAAGGCCACCGTCGACGCGTACGACGGCACGGTCGACCTGTACCAGTGGGACACCCAGGACCCGGTCCTCAAGACCTGGATGAAGGCGTTCCCGGGCACGGTGAAGCCCAAGGGCGACATCGCCAAGCCGCTGATGGACCACCTGCGGTACCCGCAGGACCTCTTCAAGGTCCAGCGCGAGCTGCTGACCCGCTACCACGTCACCGACCCGCAGACCTTCCTCAGCGGCAGTGAGGCGTGGGCCGTCCCGGACGACCCGACGACGAAGGCCGGCACGGCGGTCCCGCCGTACTACCTGTCGATGAAGATGCCGGGCCAGAAGGAGAAGGAGCAGGTCTTCTCGCTCACGACGACGTTCACGCCGAACGAGCGGCCGAACCTCAGCGCCTTCATGGCGGTCAACGCCGATACGGGCACCGCGGACTACGGCAAGATCAGAATCCTGAAGATGCCGACCAGCAAGCCGCCGGACGGCCCCGGGCAGGTGCAGAGCAAGTTCCAGTCCGAGCCGAAGATCGCCGAGTCGATCCGGCTGCTGCGCGGTGGCGACTCGGAGATCGAGTACGGGAACCTGCTCGCCGTGCCGCTCGACGGCGGGATGCTCTACGTCGAGCCGGTGTACGTGCGCAGTTCCGGCCTCAAGTACCCGCTGCTGCGCAAGGTCCTGGTGACCTACGGCGGCGCGACCGCGTTCGAGGACACCCTGGAGAAGGCGCTGGACGTGGTCTTCGGGGCCGCCGCCCCGACCACGCCGGTCCCGCCGGACCAGCCCCCGGGCGAGGGCACGACCACTCCGCCGACCAACCAGGACCCGACGGTCAAGGCGGCGCTCGCCGACGCGCAGAAGGCCGTCGACGAGGCCGACAAGGCCAGGCAGGCCGGCGACTGGGCGGCCTACGGCAAGGCGCAGGAGGACATCAAGGCGGCGCTGCAGCGGGCGATCGACGCGGAGGCGAAGTCGGCCGCGCCGAATCCGGGCGGCTGATGTCCCGTGGGTAATGGCTCGGTCCCGCGTCGTGATACTGTGGTCTCACCGACGCGGGGTGGAGCAGCTCGGTAGCTCGCTGGGCTCATAACCCAGAGGTCGCAGGTTCAAATCCTGTCCCCGCTACTGAAGATGAAGGCCCGGATCCAATGGGATCCGGGCCTTCGTCATGTCCGCAGCGGACACGCGTTAGCTGGGGTGGGTGACTTGGGGTAGGAGCGTGTTTGACTTACGCCACTGTGGGCATGTCGACAAAACGCTGTAGTGACCTCACGGGCTGCGACATACCAGGTGTACGCGGGTAGCAGGTGATGCGACGATGGGATTTATGGGGGACAGGTCAACTCTGCTGGAGACAGGGCGGTTTGTGAGGGCGGAGGCCGAAGCGGGAACAGAGGCCAAGGGAGCGGCTCCGGCCGTGGACACGCAGACCGTACTGACCGACGCGGAGCTCACGCAGGACGTGTTCGCCGAGACCGACACGGCGAGCGACGCCGAGCTCGAAGCCGGGCACCGCGCGGCCGCCGACAAGGGCGACCCGGGCGCCATGAGCGTGCTCGGTGCGCTGCTGCTGCGCCGCGGCGACCTGGCCGGGGCCGAGCCGTACCTGCGCGGCGCCACCGCCGCGGGGGACCGGGCGGCCGCGAACAACCTCGGCGTACTGCTGCACCAGCGGGGCTACCCGGAGGACGCCGCCGGCTGGTGGCGCGTGGCCGCCGTGGCCGGATCCGCGCCCGCCGCGCACGCCCTGGGCCGCCACTTCCGCGAGCGCGGGGACGAGCCGGCCGCCGAGTACTGGCTCCGCCAGGCGGCGGAATCCGGCCACGCGCTCGGCGCCTACGGGCTGGCCGACCTGCTGGAGCACCGGGGCGACCGGGGCGTGGAGCGGTGGTTCCGCGCCGCCGCCGAGCAGGGCCACCGCGAAGCCGCGTACCGGCTGGCGCGGCACCTGCGCAAGGGCGACCCGGTCGAGGCCGAGCAGTGGTACCGGCAGGCCGCCGCGCGCGGTCACCGGCGGGCCGCGCTGCACCTGGGCGCCCTGCTGGAGGCGCGCGGCGAGCTCAAGGAGGCGGGGCGCTGGTACCTGACCTCCGCCAAACAGGGCGAGGCGCGTGCCGCGTGCGCCCTGGGCTTCCTGCTGCGCGACGCCGGTGACGAGGACAGCGCCGCCGCGTGGTGGCACCGGGCCGCCCAGGACGGCGACGGGAACGCCGCCAACGCCCTGGGCGCGCTGCACGCCGCCCGGGGGGAGACGCAGACCGCCGAGCGCTGGTACCGCGCCGCCATGGACGCGGGCGACCAGAACGGGGCGTACAACCTTGCTTTGCTGTGCGTCGCACAGGACCGGACCGCGCAGGCCGAGCAGTGGTACCGGCGGGCCGCCTACGCCGGGCACCGCGAGGCGGCCAACGCGCTGGCCATCCTCCTGCTGCAGGGCGGGGACGCCGCGGGCGCCGAGCCCTGGTTCTCCAAGGCCGCCGAGGCCGGCAGCGTGGACGCCGCGTTCAACCTCGGGATCCTCTTCGCGAGCCGCGACGAGGACCGTACGGCGCTGAAGTGGTACGAGCGGGCCGCGTCCGCGGGGCACACCGACGCCGCGCTCCAGGTCGGCATCGCCCTGGTGCGCGACGGCGAGGAGCGCGCCGCCGAGCGGCACCTGCGGTGCGCCGCGGGCGGCGGCAGCGCCGAGGCGGCCTTCCGGCTGGCCGCCCTGCTGGAGTCGCTCGCCCCGCCGCCGGAGCCGGTGGCCCTGGGCGAGCCGGCGGGCGGCACCCCGCGCACCGAGAGCGAGGAGTGGTACGAGCGGGCCGCCGAGCTGGGGCACCGCCGCGCCCAGGTGCGGGTCGGCATGCTGGCCGCCGCCCGGGGCGACCTGGCGCTCGCCGCCCGGTGGTACCGGGAGGCGGCGGAGGCGGGCTCCCGCAACGGCGCCTTCAACCTCGGGCTGCTGCTGGCCCGCGAGGGGGACGAGCCGGAGGCCGCCCTGTGGTGGACCCGCGCGGCGGTGGCGGGCCACGGCCGGGCCGCCCTGCGGCTGGGGCTGCTCGCGGCGCGCCACGGCGACCTGGCCGAGGGGCAGAAGTGGTGCGCGCGCGCCATGGAGCTGGGCCCGGCGGAGGTCTCGGAGCGGGCGGCGCGCCTGCGCGAGGCCCTGGCCGAGGAGCTGTCGGCCTGAGCCGGTTAACCGATTTGCATCTGCCGGGGCCTCTCACGTAACGTTGGGTTTACCGACGCGGGGTGGAGCAGCTCGGTAGCTCGCTGGGCTCATAACCCAGAGGTCGCAGGTTCAAATCCTGTCCCCGCTACTGAAGGCCCGAGGCCCGGATCCCATGGATCCGGGCCTTGAGTCGTTTCCGGGCGCGGATACGACAGAGGCCGGGAGCGGATACCCCCGGCCCTCGCCAGCGGAGCGCGCGGATTCAGGCTCCGGCGCAGTGGGGGCACACCCCGCGGTAGGTCACCTCGACCGCCGACACGACGAAGCCGAAGCGCTCGGTGTCCGGGAGGTCGCCGAGCGGGTCGCCCGCCGGGTGGACGTCGCGGATCGCGCCGCACCGGGCGCAGACCAGGTGGTGGTGCGGCCGGTGGGCGTTGGGGTCGTACCGTTTCGCGCGCCGGTCCGTGGCGACCTCCAGGACCTCGCCGAGCGTGACCAGCTCTCCCAGGGTGTTGTAGACCGTCGCCCGCGAGATCTCGGGCAGTTTGGCGGCGGCGCGCGCGTGGACCTCGTCCGCCGTCAGGTGGACGTGGTCGCCGTCGAGCACCTCGGCCACGACGCGGCGCTGCGCCGTCATGCGCCAGCCGCGTCCGCGCAGTCGTTCCAGCAGGTCACTCATGCCCATCAGCCTAACAGTGCGGGGACTCCGTGTAACTCCCGAATCGATGTTGATTTAGATGGTTGCTTGACTTGGACTAAGTCCAATGTAGGATCGGTTACGGCACAGGCCGAGGACAGGACATGCAGGAATGACGCAGGAGGCGCACGTGACGCAGGGACCGCTCACCACGGAGGCCGGGGCTCCGGTCGCCGACAACCAGAACAGTGAGACCGCCGGCGTCGGCGGCCCCGTGCTCGTCCAGGACCAGCTGCTGCTGGAGAAGCTCGCGCACTTCAACCGCGAGCGCATCCCGGAGCGCGTGGTCCACGCCCGAGGCGCCGGCGCCTACGGCACCTTCACGCTGACCCGCGACGTCTCCCAGTGGACCCGGGCCGCGTTCCTGTCCGAGGTCGGCAAGCAGACCGAGACGTTCCTGCGCTTCTCCACCGTCGCGGGCAACCTCGGTTCCGCCGACGCCGTGCGCGACCCCCGCGGCTGGGCGCTGAAGTTCTACACCGAAGAGGGCAACTACGACCTCGTCGGCAACAACACCCCGGTGTTCTTCATCAAGGACGCCATCAAGTTCCCGGACTTCATCCACACCCAGAAGCGCGACCCGTACACCGGCTCGCAGGAGGCGGACAACGTCTGGGACTTCTGGGGCCTGTCGCCCGAGTCCACCCACCAGGTGACCTGGCTCTTCGGTGACCGCGGCATCCCGGCGAGCTACCGGCACATGAACGGCTACGGCTCGCACACGTTCCAGTGGAACAACGAGGCCGGCGAGGTCTTCTGGGTCAAGTACCACTTCAAGACCGACCAGGGCATCAAGAACCTCACCCAGGCCGAGGCCAACCTCCTCGCCGGCGAGGACCCCGACTCCCACCAGCGCGACCTGCGCGAGTCCATCGAGCGCGGCGACTTCCCGTCCTGGACCGTCCAGGTCCAGATCATGCCGGCGGCCGAGGCGGCCGAGTACCGCTTCAACCCGTTCGACCTCACCAAGGTGTGGCCGCACGAGGACTACCCGCCGATCGAGATCGGCAAGCTGGAGCTCAACCGCAACCCGGAGAACGTCTTCGCCGAGGTCGAGCAGAGCATCTTCAGCCCCGCCCACTTCGTGCCCGGTATCGGCCCCTCCCCGGACAAGATGCTCCAGGGCCGCCTCTTCGGCTACGGCGACGCCCACCGCTACCGCGTCGGCATCAACGCCGACCACCTGCCGGTGAACCGCCCGCACGCCACCGAGGCGCGCACCAACTCCCGCGACGGCCACCTGTACGACGGCCGCCACAAGGGCGCGAAGAACTACGAGCCGAACAGCTTCGGCGGCCCGCACCAGAGCGACCGCCCGCTGTGGCAGCCGGTCTCCCTGACCGGAGGTACGGGCAACCACGCGGCGCCCGTCCACCGCGAGGACAACGACTTCGTCCAGGCGGGCAACCTCTACCGCCTGTACTCGCAGGACGAGAAGGCGCGTCTGATCGAGAACCTCTCCGGCTTCATCGCCAAGGTCTCCCGGGACGACATCGTCGAGCGGGCGATCAACAACTTCCGCCAGGCGGACGGCGACTTCGGCAAGCGGCTGGACGCCGCGGTCCAGGCCCTGCGCGGCTGACGGCCCCTTGTCGGAGCAGGCCGCCGGACCGGAACCCCAGGGTTCCGGCCCGGCGGCCGTTCGCGTACGGGCGCCGTTCGCGTGCGGGCGCCGTTCGCGTGCGGCCGGTTACGCGGAGACCGCGCGCCGCGCCGGCACCCAGCAGCGGATGACGTCGCGCACGGACACGATGCCCACCGGGCCGCCGTCCTCCAGCACGATCAGGTGCCGGAAGCCGCCGTTGGCCATGGCCTCGGCGGCCTCCTGGACCGTGGCGTCCGGCGTGCAGAACACCACGTTGTTGGTGGTGTGCGCGCCCACGGACTCCCGGTCGGGATCGTGGCCCGCGCCGATCGAGTTGAGGATGTCGCGCTCGGTCAGGATGCCGATTCCGCTGTTCTCGGGGTCGAGGACGACGGCCGCGCCGACACGGCGGCCGGACATCAGGCAGGCCGCCTGCCGGAGGGTGTGCGCGGGTCCGAGGGTGAGGATCACGGAGCTCATTGCGTCGCGGACGAGCATGAAGAGAGCCACCTCCTGGGTGAGTCCCCCCGCTCGGGTGGGTGCGGTCGTGGAAGCACGCTGGAGAAAAGCTTCACAAGCGCACAAGCGGGGGGATCCTCAGATTCCCACGGGTCCGCGGCGCCAACAAGGGCGCGCGCTCGGCGCGATACCCGCGTGCGGGAGCTCAGGCGCGCGGCCGCAGCAGGCCCAGCATCTCCTCGTGCAGCAGCCCGTTCGACGCCGCCGCGTTCCCGCCGTGCACGCCGTCCACCCCGTCGAGGCCGGTGAAGCGACCGCCGGCCTCCTCGACGACGACCGCGAGGGCCGCCATGTCCCACAGGTTGAGCTCCGGCTCCGCGCACAGGTCCAGCGAACCCTCCGCGACCATCATGTACGGCCAGAAGTCGCCGTACCCGCGCGTCCGCCAGCACGCGCGCGTCAGGTCCAGGAAGCCGGGGAGGCGCCCCTGCTCCTCCCAACCGCTCAGCGAGGAGTACGCGAACGAGGCGTCGCCCAGGGTGCCCACCTTCGACACGCCGATCGCGGTGGTCTCCCCGAGCGCGCCGCCCGTGAACGCGCCCCCGCCCTGCGCCGCCCACCAGCGGCGGCCCAGCGCCGGCGCGGACACCACACCGACCACGGGCCGGAAGACGCCGTCGGCGCCCTCGGTCATCAGCGAGATCAGCGTGGCCCACACGGGGACCCCGCGCACGTAGTTCTTCGTACCGTCGATCGGGTCCACGACCCAGCGGCGCGGGCCGCCGCCCCGCAGGCCGTACTCCTCGCCCAGGATGGCGTCGTCGGGCCGCGCGGCGGCGATGCCCGCCCGGACGATCTCCTCCGCGGCCCGGTCGGCCTCGCTCACCGGGGTCATGTCCGGCTTCGTCTCGACCAGCAGGTCGAGGGCGCGGAACCGCTCCATCGTGGCGGCGTCCGCCGCGTCGGCGAGCTCAAGGGCAAGGCGCAGGTCATCGTCATACTCGGACATGGCCGAACAGTATCGCGGCCGACCCGGAGCCCGGGACGCGCCCTTGACAGGATCTGTCGGCCCGTCAACTCTGGCGGGGATGCCCAGCGAAAGCCCGTGACACGGCCCCGTGGGAGGCGATGATGCCGGCAGCCCGGGATTCCCTGCTGGAGGCGGCGGGAGCGGCGCTCTCGGCGCGCCCCTGGCCGTCCGTGCGGATGGTCGACGTGGCGGCGGCCGCGGGAGTGTCGCGGCAGACCCTCTACAACGAGTTCGGCGGCAAGGCGGGGCTGGGCCGCGCCCTGGTCCGGCGCGCCGCGGAACGCTACCTCGACGGGGTGGACCGGGCCCTGTCCACCCCGGCGCAGGGCCCCGAGCGGCTCGCGGCCGTCGCCGAGTGGACCGTACGGGCGGCCCGCGCGCACCCCCTCGTACGGGCGCTGCTCACCGGGTGCTGGGACGCCGGGCTGCCCGCGGCGGGGCGGGCGCCCGGGCCGGGGGAGCTGACCCGCGCCGTCCGCGACCGGGCCGCCGCCGCGCTGACACCGGCCGAGGGCGGGGCCCGTTGCGAGCTGGCGGTACGCCTCGCACTGTCCTATGTGATCGCGCCGGGGGAGGAGCCGGGGCCGGGGGAGCTGCTCGTACTCCTCAGTGCGCCGAGCCGGACAGCTGCAGCCCGATGACGCCGAGGATGACCAGCGAGATCGAGACGAGTTTGAGCGTGGAGACCAGGTCGCCGAGGAAGACCATGCCGTAGATCGCCGTCCCGGCCGCGCCGATCCCCGTCCACACCGCGTACGCGGGGCCCACGTCCAGCTTCTTGAGGGCGAGCGTCAGCAGGCCGAAGCTGCCGAGCGCGAAGCAGGCGAAGGCGATTGTGGGCCACAGCCGGGTGAACCCGTGCGACAGCTTGAGGCAGACAGCGAAACCGGTCTCCAGCAGTCCGGCGACCACGACCAGCAGCCAGGCCATGTCGAATGCCTCCCCGCAGTCACGTGCCGCGGTCGGGATCGGGGCCGCGGGCCGGGCCCGATCCTGCGCGCCACTCGATGCGACTATCCATTCACCACAGGGGGCCTCCCGCAAACCAAACCCCCGGCGCCGCGGGATCAGTCCCCCTCGCGGCGCTCCCGCGTCTCCAGCAGCCGTCGCAGCGAGTACAGCCGCGCCGGGTCCGCGTGGCCGTCCTCCACCCACGCGTCGAGCGCGCAGTCCGGCTCGTCGTGGCTGCACGCGCGCGGGCACCCCTCCGTGCCGGGCACCAGGTCCGGGAAGGCCAGGATCACCCGGGACGGATCCACGTGGTGCAGGCCGAAGGAGCGCACACCCGGGGTGTCGATGACCCAGCCGTCGCCGGAGGGCAGCGGCAGCGCGAGCGCCGAGGTGGTGGTGTGCCGGCCGCGACCGGTGACCGCGTTGACGTGCCCGGTGGCGCGCTGGCGGCCCTCGGCGACCAGGGAGTTCACCAAGGTCGTCTTGCCGACGCCCGAATGGCCGACGAAGGCGGTGATCCGGCCGTTCAGCCGCTCCCGGACCCGGTCGGCGGCGTCGCCCGCGGCCAGTTCCTCGCGGTTGGTCACCACGTAGTTCACCCCGAGCGTCGAGTAGATCTCCAGGATCTTGTCGGCCGAGGTCAGGTCGGACTTGGTGAGCACCAGCAGCGGCTCCAGCCCGGCGTCGTACGCCGCGACCAGGCAGCGGTCGATCATGCGGGGCCGCGGCTCGGGGTCGGCCAGGGCGGTGACGACGGCCAGCTGGTCGGCGTTGGCGACGACGACGCGCTCGTACGGGTCGTCGTCGTCGGCGGTGCGCCGCAGGACGGACCTGCGCTCCTCGATCCGGACGATCCGGGCGAGCGTGTCCTTCTTGCCCGACAGGTCGCCCACGATCCACACCCGGTCGCCGACCACCGCCGCCTTGCGGCCCAGTTCCCGGGACTTCATCGCGTGGACCGTGCGGTCCCCGACCAGGCAGGTGAGCCGGCCCCGGTCCACGGTCAGGACGAAGCCCTCCGAGGCGTCCTCGTGCTTGGGCCGGATGTTCGTCCGGGGCCGGTTGCCCTTGGGGTTGGGCCGCTGGCGGATGTCGTCCTCATCGGTGTTCTTGCCGTACCTGCGCATGACGGGCCCTACGCTCCCGCTCCCCGCGGCGCATGGCCGAGCATGTCCGCCCACATCCGGGGGAAGTCCGGCAGGGTCTTCGCGGTGGTCGCCACGTTCTCGATGAGCACGCCCTCGACGGCCAGGCCGATCACCGCGCCGGCGGTGGCCATCCGGTGGTCGTCGTACGTGCGGAAGGTGCCGCCGTGCAGCGGGCGCGGCCGGATCCGCAGTCCGTCAGCGGTCTCGGTGACGTCGCCGCCCAGCGCGTTGATCTCCCGGGTCAGCGCGGCCAGCCGGTCCGTCTCGTGCAGCCGCAGGTGCTGGACCCCCCGCAGGACGGACTCCGAGTCGGCCAGGGCCGCCACGGCGGCGATGCCCGGGGTGAGCTCGCCGACCTCGCCCAGGTCCACGTCGATGCCGTGGATCTTGCCGGTGCCGGTGAAGACCAGACCGTCGTCGGTCAGCTCGCAGGAGCCGCCCATCTCGGTGAAGATCCGGCGCAGCGCGTCCCCGGGCTGTGTGGTGCGGCGCGGCCAGTCCGGGACGGTGACCGTACCGCCGGTGATCAGGGCCGCCGCCAGGAAGGGCTGGGCGTTGGACAGGTCCGGCTCCACGACCAGGTCGCGGCCGAGCAGCGCGCCCGGCGCGACCCGCCACACGTTCTTCTCGCCGCCCGCCTCCGGGGTGTCCACCTGGGCGCCCGCGGCACGGAGCATCTCCACGGTCATCCGGATGTGGGGCATCGACGGCAGGTTGGTACCCACGTGCCGGACCTCGACGCCCTGGTTGAAGCGGGGGGCGGAGAGCAGCAGCGCGGAGACGAACTGGGAGGAGTTGGTGGCGTCGATCTCGACCGTGCCGCCCTCCAGGGCCCCGCCGCCCTGCACGGTCAGCGGCAGCGCGCCCCGGCCGTCGTCGTCGATCCGGGCGCCGAGGACCCGCAGCGCGTTGACGACCTCGCCGAGCGGGCGCTCGTAGGAGCGCGGGTCGCCGTCGAAGCGGATGTCACCGGAGGCGAGGGTGGCGACGGGCGGCAGGAAGCGCATGACCGTGCCCGCGTTGCCGACGTCGACGGCGGCCGGGCCGTGCAGGGCGGCGGGAATGATCCGCCAGGCCTCACCGCCGACCGTGTGGCCGGTGGCGCCGGCCGAGCTGGAGGAGACCGTCTCCTCGATGCCGACGCCCATCGCGCGCAGCGCGTCGGACATCAGCTGGGAGTCGCGCGAGCGCAGGGGCCGGCGCACCCAGCCCGGCTCGGAGGCGAGCGCGGCCAGCACGAGGGCGCGGTTGGTGACCGATTTGGACCCGGGGACCGTGACGGTGGCGTGGACGGTTCCGTCGGCGAGCGGAGCGGGCCAGAGGGCGGGGAGCGCGGGGGTCTCGGTCATGGCCCCCACTTTAATGGCTTCCCCCGGCGCCGGATCTTGATCGCCCGGTGGGTCTCAGAGGGCGAGAAGCCAGCGGCCGCCGCCCACGAGCGAGGACAGCGCGACGATGTGGAAGAAGACGAGCCACACCACCGGATGGAGGTGCGTGAGCCGTCCCAGCTGGTCGGCGTCGGAATCCGGCGCCCCGCCGTGCCGCCGCTTGGCCCCGAGCTCGAAGACCGGCCGGACCCCGCCCAGCAGCAGGAACCACACCACCGCGTACGCGAAGACGGCCTGTACGTCGGCCGGGGCCAGCCAGGACACCAGCACGAACGTTCCGCCGGTCAGGACCACGGTCACGGCCCCGTACGCGTTGCGGATCATCACCAGCATCGCCACCAGCAGGGCGGTGGCCGCCCACAGCAGCAGGGTGATCCGGTGCGCGGACAGCAGGGCCGCCCCGCCGAGGCCGAGCAGGGACGGCGCCGTGTAGCCGCCGGCGGCCGTGAGGATCATGCCGATGCCGGTCGGCCGGCCGCGGCTGACGGTGACGCCGCTGGTGTCCGAGTGCAGCCGTATCCCGTCGAGGCGGCGCCCGGTCAGCAGCGCGAGCAGGCCGTGGCCGCCCTCGTGCGCGATGGTGATCGCGTTGCGCGACAGCCGCCACAGCGGCCGCGGGCCAACGGCGGCCAGCGCCGCCAGCCCGGTCGCGACGACCAGCCACAGGTCGGGCGCCGCCTGTATACCCGTGAGCCGGTCCCACAGGCCGGCCGTGGTGCTGAGGTCCATGAAGTGACGGGCTCCTTGCGGTGGTGGTCGGATGCCATGGCAGTGTGGCAGCCATGTGCGGAAGGTATGCGGCGGGTCGCGGACCCGAGGAGCTCGTGGAGGCCTTCGGTGTCGAGAGGTGGGAGCCGCAGGAGGCCCTGGCCCCCGACTGGAACGTGGCGCCGACGAAAGCGGTGCACGTCGTCCTCGACCGTCCCGTGAAGGACGCCGGGGACCGCCGTCCGGTTCGCCAGCTGCGCGTCCTGACGTGGGGGCTCGTGCCCTCCTGGGCCCAGAATCCCGACGGCGCGGCCCGGATGATCAACGCCCGGGCCGAGACGCTCGCCGAGAAGCCCTCCTTCCGGCGCCCCTTCGCCCAGCGCCGCTGCATCGTCCCCGCCGACGGCTACTACGAGTGGGTCACGGCCCACGACGAGCGGCGGTTGGAGGTCGAGGGCAGGCGCAAACGCGCCCGCAAGCAGCCGTACTTCGTGCTCCCCGCCGACGGCGGCCTCCTCGCCATGGCCGGGATCTACGAGTTCTGGCGCGACCGCACCCTGCCCGACGAGCACCCCCGCGCCTGGTGGGCGACCTGCTCGGTGATCACCACGGAGGCGGAGACCGGACCGCTGGCGGCGGCGCCGGCCGAGGGGCCCCGCTCACTCTCCGACATCCACCCCCGGATGCCGCTCATGCTGACCCCCGACCGCTGGGACGCCTGGCTGGACCCGGCGAACACCGACACCGAGGGCTCGCTGCGGGAGCTGCTCTCGCCGCCGCCGGGCGGGCTGATGCGCGCCTACCCGGTGTCCACGGCCGTGAGCAGCGTGCGCAACAACGGGGCGGAACTCCTGACGGAACTGGCGGCGCCGGAGGAGGAGACGCTCTTCTGACCGCGGGTCCCCCGGCCGGAAGCGCACGGCCGCGCGGTCCCTCGGCCGGGCGGCGGCGCGCGGCAGGATGGGGCCATGACCACGCGTACCGAGAGTGTCGACACCCCGGCGGGCGAGGCCCGCGTCACCTGGCACCCGGCCCGCCGGGCCCGGCTCGTCCTCGCCGTCGGCCACGGCGCGGGCGGCGGCGTCGAGGCCAGGGACCTCCAGGCGCTGGCCGCCGCCCTGCCCGCCCGGGGGATCACCGTGGCGCTGGTCGAGCAGCCCTGGCGGGTCGCCGGGAAGAAGGTCGCCGCCGCCCCCAAGGTGCTCGACGAGGGCTGGCGGGCGCTGTGGCCGAGGCTCACGGAGCCGGGCCTGCCGGTCGTCGCGGGCGGTCGCAGCGCCGGGGCCCGGGTCGCCTGCCGGACGGCCGCGGAACTGGACGCGGCCGGGGTGCTGGCCCTGGCGTTCCCGCTGCACCCGCCGGGCCGCCCGGAGAAGTCCCGCGCCGCGGAGCTCACCGGCGCCGGTCGGCCCACGCTGGTGGTCCAGGGGGCCCGGGACCCCTTCGGGCACCCCGCGGAGTTCCCGCCGCCGGGCCCGGGGGACCCGTACGAGCTGGTGGAGGTGGCGTACGGCGACCACGGCTTCGCGGTGCCGAAACGGGCGGAGACGACCCAGGAGGAGGCCCTCGCCGTGATCACCGGGGCCGCGGCGCGGTGGCTGGAGCGGCTCGCCGGCTGACCGGCCGGGCCGGCTCCGCACCACCGGACGGCCGTACGCCCGCACCCCGGCGGCCGGAACCTGACGGACTCGGCGGCGCGATCGGGCGGTGACGGAGCTCACCCGGCCCCCGAAAAGCCCGCGCCGCCCGGCCGGGGGCCGAGAACCGGGCCCCCGGGCCGGGAATGCGGCGCGGGGCACCTCTGTTGTCCCGGATGTCGGTACGCACGGGAAAACGTCGGAGGAGAGCGAGCGCATGACCCAGGTCATCAGCCAGAACCGTCCGCAGGCCGCTGACCTGGACTGGACGGTCCTGCCCGGGCCCAAGCGCGGCTCGCTCCGGGCGGCGGAGGGCCGGGATGGTCGACTATTCTCCGATTCGAGCGGATCCGCTTTCGGAGCCGCCACGCAGTCGGAGGAGGTGGGTCCTGTCGCTGGGACCGACGAAGGCCACGCGGAGGAGACGACCCCGGAGCGCAACGCGCGCTTCGAGCGGGACGCCCTCGGCTACCTCGACCAGATGTACTCGGCCGCGCTGCGCATGACGCGCAACCCGGCCGACGCCGAGGACCTGGTCCAGGAGACGTACGCGAAGGCGTACGCGTCCTTCCACCAGTTCCGCGAGGGCACGAACCTGAAGGCGTGGCTCTACCGCATCCTGACCAACACGTTCATCAACTCCTACCGCAAGAAGCAGCGCGAACCCCAGCGCAGCGGCGCGGAGGAGATCGAGGACTGGCAGCTGGCGCGCGCCGAGTCGCACATGTCGACGGGACTGCGGTCCGCCGAGTCGCAGGCGCTCGACCACCTGCCCGATTCGGATGTGAAGGAAGCCCTTCAGGCCATTCCGGAGGAGTTCCGCATCGCGGTCTATCTTGCCGACGTAGAGGGCTTTGCGTACAAGGAGATCGCGGACATCATGGGTACACCCATCGGTACGGTCATGTCGCGACTGCACCGTGGCCGCCGTCAACTCCGCGGAATGCTGGAGGACTACGCCCGTGAGCGCGGGCTCGTCCCCGCCGGCGCGGGAGAGTCGAACGACCGGAAAGGCTCGGGCTCATGAGTTGCGGAGAGCCGCACGAGACGGAGTGCGCCGAGGTCCTGGACCATCTCTACGAGTTCCTCGACCACGAGATGCCGGACAGTGACTGCACGAAGTTCGAGACCCATTTCGGCGAGTGCAACCCCTGCCTGGAGAAGTACGGCCTGGAGCAGGCCGTGAAGAAGCTGGTCAAGCGCTGCTGCGGATCGGACGACGTGCCGGCCGACCTGCGGTCGAAAGTGATGGGTCGGATCGAACTGATCAGGTCCGGGCAGGCCGTGCCCGACCACGACATCACCGCGGAGAATCCCGCCGCCGGCTGACGCGGTCGGCGCGGCTCTCGACATCCGCCCCCGGAAGGGCACTTCGTTCACCCGAAGGTGCTAATCCGGGGGCGTCCGCATGGCCCAATCGGAAAATGTGCCCCGGCGGGCCCGCGGCCCCGCCTATTCTCCCCATTCGGTACTGGTTCGATTCGGTACCGGGCGTGCACGGCACAGGGGGAGGAGGGCACCATGCGGTCACTTCCACCACTGGCCCGTGGATACATCCTGTGCGCCGTACTGGCCGCCCTCGCCTGCGCCGCGCCCGCCCTCACTGACCCGGGCACGCCCTGGCCGGCCGCGGCCCTCCTCGCCGTGCTCTACCTCGGCTGCGAACTCGTCCGGATCTGCCCGCTGGTGGGCAGCCGCGTGCCCGAGGGCATCGGCTCCTTCTTCCCCGTGGTGCTGGCCGCCGTCCTCCTGCTGCCGCCCGCCGCCGCCGCGCTGGTGGCGCTGCCCGGCGGGCTGGCGGGCGCCGTCGTCCAGCGGCCCGCGTGGGTGCGCCGCGTGTGGCACGCCGCGCAGCAGGCGACAGCCGCCTGGGCGGCCGGACGGGTGTACGGGCTGCTGCACGGCCCCGAGGCGCTCGGCGGGGGACCGCCCGGGGGCTCGGGGGCGGCCGTCCGGATGGCCGACTTCCCGTACGCGCTGCTCCCCGCCGCCGTCGCGGCCGCCGTGTTCTGCCTCGTGCTCACCGCTCTGGACGCGGGTGTGCTGGCCGCCGCCGAGCGCCGGCCCGCCGCCACCGCCTGGCGCGGACAGCTCACCCGCTCCCTCGTCCCGCACTGCGTGCACGGCCTGGCCGGACTGATGATGGCCGTCATGTGGCGCAGCCCGTACGGACTGCCGGCCGCCCTGCTCGTGCTGCTGCCGATGTACATCTCCTGCTGGGTCTTCGCCCAGTACCACCGCGAGCGCGCCGCCCACCGGGCCACCATCCGCGCGCTCGTCCAGGCCGTCGACATCAAGGACCGCTACACGCGCGGCCACAGCGAACGCGTCGGCCAGGCCTCCGCGATGATCGCCCGCGAGCTCGGCATGGCGGAGGACCGGCTCGAAGTCGTCCGCATCGCCGGCATCCTGCACGACGTCGGCAAGCTCGGGGTCCCCACCCGACTGCTGCGCAAGGACGGGCCGCTCACCGCCGAGGAGCGGCGGATCATCGAACTCCACCCCGAGTACGGGCACGAGATGGTGCGCGGCATCGGCTTCCTGGGGGAGGCGCGCGCGGCGATCCTGCACCACCACGAGCGGATCGACGGCTCCGGCTACCCGTACGGCCTGGCCGGCGAGCAGATCCCGGTACTGGCCCGGGTGGTGGCGGTGGCCGACGCCTTCGACGCGATGACCTCGACCCGCTCCTACAGCCGGGCCCGACCCGTGGCCACCGCCCTGGCCGAGCTGCAGCGGTGCGCGGGGGCGCAGTTCGACCCGGCGATGGTGCGGGCGCTGACCGGGGCCGTCGATCGCGACGGATGGCATCCGGTGGTCACCTCCGACGCGGACCTCCAGGTGATCAGCAGCAGCCCGCCGGCCGGTCCCGCACCGCTCCCGGACCCGGCCCCCGCCGAGATCCCGGCCGCCTCCGCCCGGGGCGGCCCCGCGGTCCCGCCGCTGGCCGCCCTGCCCGGCCAGGGCTCCCGTCCGGCCGGGGGCGCCCCGGCCGGGCAGGGCGACGCCGCGCGGCGCGGACCGGGGGCCGGCGCATGAGGAAGAGCGCCGCGTGGGCCGTGCGCGGGGCGGCCGCCCTGCTCACCGTCGCGGCCCTCGCCCACACCCTGTGGAACGGCCTCGTCGAACCCGCCACCGCGCTGCTCTTCGGCACCCTGATCACCGTGGGCGAGCTCGCCCGCCGCGACCACCGCGCGGGCCACCGGGCCGAGGGCGCCGGCCACCCGCCGGCCGAGGACCGCCGGCCCGCGCCGCTCGCCTCCGCCGGGGCCCTCGCCTACGCCCTGCTGGGCCAGAACGCCGGGCAGCCCACCCACCACGGGGTGCTCCAGATCGTCGCCGTCGTCGTCGCCGCCGCCCTCGCCGGCACCGTCCCGCACGTGGCCCGGGGCCGGGGCCCCGCCGTCGGCCACCTGGCCCGCCGGGTCCTCACCGTCACCTTCGCCGCCGTCTGCTTCCAGCCGCTGCACAGCTCCGGCCATGTGGCGGAGCACGTCGGCGCGGGCCCGTACCTCGTCCTCTTCCTGCTCTTCCTGCTCGGCCTCACCGCCCTGTGCGACGCCGTGCTCGCGGCCGCCCTGGCCGGGGCCGAGGGCGGCCGGCCGTACGGGCCCCTGCTCCGCGACGAGCTGCGGGCCCAGACCGGCATCGGCTCGGCGATCTGCGCCACCGGCGTGGTCATGGCCCTGGGGGTGGCCGTCGCCGGGCCGTGGGCCCTGCCGGTGTTCAGCGTGCCCCTGCTGCTGACGCAGCTGTCCTTCCACCGGATCACCTCCATCCGCACCACCTACCGCCAGACCATCACCTCCCTGGCCCGCGCCACGGAGATCGCCGGCTGCACCCCGCCCGGCCACGCCCGCCGGGTCGCCGCCCTGAGCTGCGCCGTCGGCCGCGAGCTGGGCCTGTCGGAGCGGGAGCTCGCGGTGCTGGAGTACGCGGCCCTGATGCACGACATCGGACAGCTCTCCCTCGTCGACCCGGTCCCGGCCGGGGCGACCGCCGAGCTGCCCGCCGCCGAGGCCCGGCGGATCGCGGCTCTCGGCGGCGAGGTGGCCCGCCAGACCGGGGTGCCCCCCGAGGTGGCGGTGGTGGTGGAGCGGCAGGCGGACCCGTACCGGGAGCAGCCCGTCGCCTCCCGCATCGTGCGGGCGGTGAACGCGTACGACGACCTGCTCGGGGCGCGCCCTCACCCGGGTGGCTCACTGGCCGTCCTGGAGCAGCTCCGGCTGGGGACCGGGCAGGACTACCAGCCGGAGGTGGTGGAGTCCCTGGCGAGGGTTCTGGCCAGGGGCGGACGTGACAGAGTTGTTCCCGCCCTACCTGGGTAACCCATGGGTAATGAGCGGCCGTCCGAGTGGGCATGGTTGGATGCCAGTAAGAGGGACCGAGACAGTGTCCGCAAGGCTGCACCGTAGGACCGGCAGGCGGGAATCGTGAGGATCTTCGGGAAGGTACGGCATCGGCCCTCCGCCTCGTGGCGGCAGGCCACCGACCGCGCGTTCACGCTGATCGGCGACGGGCGGTACGAGGACGCGGGCGCGCTCCTGACCAGAGCCGCCGACCTGGAGCCCTGGCTGTCCGAGTCCTGGTTCAACCTGGCGCTGCTGCACAAGTTCCGGCACGACTGGGAGCAGGCCCGGGCCGCCGGGCTGCGCGCCGTGGCCCTGCTGGACCGGGAGACCGGAGCCCCGGACTGGTGGAACGTCGGCATCGCCGCCACCGCGCTCCAGGACTGGCCGCTGGCCCGGCGCGCCTGGCAGGCGTACGGACTGAAGGTGCCGGGGGACCAGCACGGAGCGGGCGGCAAGGGCAACGGCGAACCGGTCGGGATGGAGCTCGGCAGCGCCGCGGTACGACTCTCGCCCGAGGGCGAGGCGGAAGTGGTCTGGGGCCGCCGGCTGGACCCTGCGCGCATGGAGGTCCTGTCGATCCCGCTGCCCTCCTCGGGGCGGCGCTGGGGCGAGGTGGTGCTCCACGACGGCGTGCCGCACGGGGAGCGGGTCACCGCGGCCGGGCCCTCGTACCCGGTCTTCGACGAGATCGAGCTGTGGGCGCCGTCGCCCGTGCCCACCTGGGTGGTGCTGCTGGAGGCCGCCACCGAGGCGGACCGCGACGCCCTGGAGCAGCTGGCCTCGGACGCCGGTTTCGCCGCCGAGGACTGGTCCTCGTCGGTGCGGCTGCTGTGCCGGACCTGCTCCGAGAGCGAGATGCCGAGCGACGAGGGCGACGGGGAGCACCTGGACCCGCACGACCACAGCGAGCCGGGGCACCCCGGACCGCTGGGGCACCGCACGGCCGGCTCCGGTTCGCTGTGGGTGCCCGAGCGGGAGTGCGGCATCGCGGCGCCGGCCGGCCTGGTGCGCGGGCTGCTCGACGGCTGGGTCGCGGACAGCCCGGACAGCCGGGAGTGGCGGGATCTCGAAGAAGTCTGCTGAGCCGGGGCCGTAGGCTGTACCGGCACATTGATGGCCATCGGCGACCATCGGTGGCTGGGACTTACGGAAGGCGTACGGCGGACATGGCGCAGCAGGAGAACGAGGTTGTCGGTGCGGTCGAGGTCCCGAACGACGGGTACGTCGTGGACACCGAGGACTGTGCGGAGCGCGAGCTCGCCCACCGCGAGCGCGGCACCGCCCGCCCCATCACGGTCGTCGGCAACCCGGTCCTGCACCGGGAGTGCAAGGACGTCACCGAGTTCGGCGACGAGCTGGCGCAGCTGATCGACGACATGTTCGCCAGCCAGAAGGCGGCCGAGGGCGTGGGCCTGGCCGCGAACCAGATCGGCGTCGACGCCAAGGTCTTCGTCTACGACTGCCCGGACGACGACGGCAGGCGGCACACCGGTGTCGTGGTCAACCCGAAGCTCGTGGAGCTGCCGGCCGGAGCGCGCGTGCTCGACGACTCGAACGAGGGCTGCCTGTCGGTCCCGACCGCCTACGCCGCGCTGGCCCGCCCCGACTACGCCGAGGTCACCGGCCAGGACGCGCAGGGCAACCCGATCAAGGTGCGCGGCACCGGCTACTTCGCGCGCTGCCTCCAGCACGAGACCGACCACCTGTACGGCTACCTGTACATCGACCGGCTCTCCAAGCGGGACCGCAAGGACGCCCTGCGGCAGATGGAAGAGGGCACCCCGCGCTACGAGACCGTCCCGAACGGCTGATCGCCGACGCGTCCGCACGGTCGAGGCCCCGCTCCGGATCCGGAGCGGGGCCTCAGCCGTGCGCGGGCGGGGACGGGGATCACCCCCGCGGCGCCGGGTCCCCGGCGGGAGCGGAGCCCCAGCCGCTGTCGACGGGGGCGGACCCCCAGCCGCTGTCGACCGGGGCGTCGCCCCAGCCGCTGTCCGCGGCGGCGGTGGCGGCCGTGCCGCCGGCGAGCAGTACGGCGAACGCGACGGCGGTGACGATACGGGCGGTACGGGACATACGGGCCCCCAGGGCTGTGGTGAGAGGGTGCGGCGGGACCACTGTGCGGGAGCGGCCGGCCCGAGCCCGTTCACCGTACGCCACCGTTCGACTACGCACGGGGGTGGATCGGGACAACCGCCCCGCGGTTCTCGGCCAACCCGGCGGCCGAACGCGGCGGACTGGCCTAGAAGTCCTCGTCCAGGTCGACCGTGCCCTCGACGGCGACCTGGTAGGCCGACGGGCGGCGCTCGAAGAAGTTGGTCAGCTCCTGGACGCCCTGCAGCTCCATGAAGGAGAACGGGTTCTGCGATCCGTAGACCGGGGGGAAGCCCAGCCGGACCAGGCGCTGGTCCGCGACGCACTCCAGGTACTCGCGCATCGACTCCGTGTTCATGCCCGGCAGCCCGTCACCGCACAGGTCGCGGCCGAACTGCAGCTCGGCCTCGACGGCCTCCCTCAGCATGTCCGTGACCTGCTGCTGGAGGGCGTCGTCGAAGAGCTCCGGCTCCTCCTTGCGGACCGTGTCCACGACCTCGAAGGCGAAGTTCATGTGCATGGTCTCGTCGCGGAACACCCAGTTGGTGCCGGTGGCCAGGCCGTGCAGCAGGCCGCGCGAGCGGAACCAGTACACGTAGGCGAAGGCTCCGTAGAAGAACAGGCCCTCGATGCACGCGGCGAAGCAGATCAGGTTCAGCAGGAAGCGGCGGCGGTCGGCCGCCGACTCCAGCCGGTCGATCTTCTCGACCGAGTCCATCCACTTGAAGCAGAACTGCGCCTTCTCGCGGATGGAGGGGATCTCCTCGACCGCGTCGAAGGCGGCCGCCCGGTCGTCCGGGTCGGGCAGGTAGGTGTCGAGCAGCGTCAAGTAGAACTGGACGTGCACGGCCTCCTCGAACAGCTGGCGCGACAGGTACAGGCGCGCCTCGGGGGAGTTGATGTGCTTGTAGAGCGTCAGCACCAGGTTGTTCGAGACGATCGAGTCGCCGGTCGCGAAGAACGCGACGAGCCGGCCGATCATGTGCTGCTCGGAGGGCGTCAGCTTCGCGAGGTCGGCGACGTCCGAGTGGAGGTCGACCTCCTCGACCGTCCACGTGTTCTTGATCGCGTCGCGGTAGCGCTCGTAGAAGTCCGGGTAGCGCATCGGACGCAGGGTCAGTTCGAAGCCCGGGTCGAGCAGGTTCTTCTGGGTGGAGCTCATTACTGGCAGGCCTCGCAGGACTCGGGGTTCTCAAGGGAGCAGGCCAGCGCGTCGGATTCGACGGCCTGCGGCAGGGCGGTGGCGGCGGCCGGGACGGCGGCCGCGCCCGACGCCGCGCGGGCGATCTTCGTCGCCGGGCGCGAGCGCAGGTAGTACGTGGTCTTCAGACCCTTCTTCCAGGCGTACGCGTACATCGAGCTGAGCTTGCCGATGGTGGGCGTCTCCAGGAACAGGTTCAGCGACTGGGACTGGTCGAGGTACGGGGTGCGCGCCGCCGCCATGTCGATCAGGCCGCGCTGCGGGATCTCCCACGCGGTGCGGTACAGCTCGCGGACCTCCGCGGGGATCCAGCCGAAGCCCTGGACCGAGCCGCTGGACTCGCGCAGCGCCTCGCGGGTCTGCGCGTCCCAGACGCCGAGCTCCTTCAGTTCGTCCACCAGGTAGGCGTTGACCTGGAGGAACTCACCGCTCAGCGTCTCGCGCTTGAAGAGGTTGGACACCTGCGGCTCGATGCACTCGTACACGCCGGCGATGGAGGCGATCGTCGCGGTCGGGGCGATGGCGAGCAGCAGGGAGTTGCGCATGCCGGAGGTCGCGACCCGGGCGCGCAGGGCGTCCCAGCGCTCCGGCCAGGTCGGCTCGACGCCGTAGTGGTCCGGGTGCAGCACGCCCTGGGCGGTGCGGGTCTCGCCCCAGGCCGGGAGCGGGCCGTTGCGCTCGGCGAGGTCGCAGGAGGCCTCGTACGCGGCCAGCATGATCCGCTCGGAGATCTTCGTGGACAGGGCCTGCGCCTCGGCGGAGTCGAAGGGCAGCCGCAGCTTGAAGAACACGTCCTGCAGGCCCATCGCGCCCAGGCCCACGGGGCGCCACTTCGCGTTGGAGCGGCCGGCCTGCTCGGTCGGGTAGAAGTTGATGTCCACCACGCGGTCGAGGAACGTCACGGCGGTGCGGACGGTCTCGTCGAGGCGCTCCCAGTCCATCTCGCCGGACTCCGGCAGCACGAACGCGCCGAGGTTGACCGAGCCGAGGTTGCAGACGGCCGTCTCGCCGTCGTTGGTGACCTCGATGATCTCGGTGCAGAGGTTCGAGGAGTGGACGACGGTGCCGGGCAGCGCGGTCTGGTTCGCGGTCCGGTTGGAGGCGTCCTTGAAGGTCATCCAGCCCTGGCCGGTCTGCGCGAGGGTGCGCATCATCCGGCCGTACAGGTCGCGGGCGGGCATGGACTTCTTGGCGAGGCCGGCGGCCTCGGCCTTCAGGTACGCGGCGTCGAAGTCGTCGCCGTACAGGTCCACGAGCTCGGGCACGTCGGAGGGGGAGAACAGCGACCAGTCGGCGTCGGCGTTCACGCGGCGCATGAACTCGTCCGGCACCCAGTGGGCGAGGTTCAGGTTGTGCGTACGGCGCTGGTCCTCGCCGGTGTTGTCGCGGAGCTCCAGGAACTCCTCGATGTCCGCGTGCCAGGTCTCCAGGTAGACGGCGGCGGCACCCTTGCGGCGGCCGCCCTGGTTCACGGCGGCGACGGAGGCGTCGAGGGTCTTCAGGAACGGCACGATGCCGTTGGAGTGCCCGTTGGTGCCCCGGATCAGCGAACCGCGGGCCCGGATGCGGGAGTACGAGAGGCCGATGCCGCCGGCGTGCTTGGACAGGCGTGCGACCTGGTGGTAGCGGTCGTAGATCGAGTCGAGCTCGTCCAGCGGGGAGTCCAGCAGGTAGCAGGAGGACATCTGCGGGTGCCGGGTGCCGGAGTTGAAGAGGGTGGGGGAGGACGGCAGGTAGTCCAGGCGGCTCATCAGCCGGTACAGCGAGGCGACTTCCTCGACGGCCTGGACGCTCTGGTCCTCGGCGAGGCCGCAGGCGACACGCAGCATGAAGTACTGCGGGGTCTCCACGACCTGGCGGGTGATCGGGTGGCGCAGCAGGTAGCGGCTGTGCAGGGTCCGCAGGCCGAAGAAGCCGAAACGGTCGTCGGCGCCCTCGGCCAGGGTGTGCTCGACCAGCGCGTCCAGCCGGCTCGCGTGGGTGCGGACGAACTCCGCGGTGCGGTCGGCGATGAGCCCCTCGCGGTGGCCGACCTCGACGGACGCGGAGAAGGAGGTGGAGCCCTGGCCCGCCGCCTCGTCGGCGACGGCCAGCGTCAGCAGCCGGGCCGCGAGCCGGGAGTACGCGGGGTCCTCGGAGATGAGCCCGGCGGCGGCCTCGGTGGCCAGTCCGCGCAGCTCGGCCTCGTCGGCGGCGGCGCTGCGGCCGCGCAGCGCGGCGGCGGCGACCCGACCGGGGTCGGTGTCGGGGAGGTCGGCCGTGAGTTCGGTCAGGGTGCGCAGCAGCGCGGCCCCGGGCCCCCCGGGCTCGGCCGCGGTCTCGGTGCCGGCGGACTCGGAGCGCGGTGCGGCAGGCGCGATGGTCACGGGGGGAGCTCTCCCTCGCTCGGTCCGGTCCTCGTCGGATCGGCGCGCGAGCGGGCGCATGCGGGCCTGGGCACGCGTCGGCCCGGACAGGGCAGGCAGTACGTGCACCGCATGGCGTCCCTCGGCCCAACCGCGAGGCCCGGACGTACGACGCCCGGTTCGGTCGAGCCGGGCGCGCTGTCGGCAGGCCTTCGGACTTGCGATGCACTGATCGGTGCATCTCATACCGTTGCGGGACAGTTCCGGATTCGCACCGGATTCCCCTGCGGCGACAGCAGCCTTGAGCATACATGTGGGGGCGGGTGTCTGCGTTGGCCCCCACATGTTGTGTCGGACGCGACGCGGCGTTCGCGTGACGTACCTCTCCGCTATGGTCGAAGCAGACCGTCGAAGGAGGCGAGCCCTCCGTGACCGCAATGATCGACCGGCCGCACATGCTCACCGAGGCCGGGCGATCCCGGACGCCGCGCTGGCTCCCGCCGAAGCCTTCGCCGGGCAGGGTGAGTGGGTCGATCCGAGTCCTGTCCTCATGGTCGTCGAGGTGACCTCGTGGGACTCGGACACCGACCGCCGCGGCCGGCGGGAGAAGCCTCGCGCCTACGCGGAGACGGGCATTCCGGTCTATCTGCTGATCGACCGGACCGCGTGCCAGGTCGTGGTCCACAGCGAGCCCGACGGCCACTGCTACGAGGCGGTCAGGACCGTGCCCTTCGGCAAGGATGTGGAGCTCCCCGATCCGGTCGGTGTCACGCTCCGAACCGAGCCCCTGAAGGACTGGGTGCGTTGACAGACCGGAAGGGCCCCGCCGGATCCGGCGGGGCCCTTCGTCGCGGGTGTGTTCAGCAGCAGCGGAAGCCCTCGCGGGGGTCCGCCTCGCGGGAGTCCGTGCGGGCGCGTTCGAAGGCCCTGCGCGTCAGGACCTCCGCGTCGGGGTCGTGGGAGCGCGTGTGGGCGACGTAGCGGTCGTACGCCGCCTCCCCCGAGAACTCCCGCAGGTAGAACCAGGTCTTGGCCAGGACTCCGCGCAGCGTGCTCATGAGGCCGCGGGCTCCTTCACCCGGCCGCCGTTGGGGTCGAGGCCGGCGGCGGCGAGTTCCGCGCGCTCCTGCGCGGTCGGGATGAGACCGGCCGGGGCGATGATCTTCGACTCGGTCCAGGGGACCTCGGACAGCTTCACCGACTGCGGGTGGGCGATGGCCTTGAAGCACGTCCGGGCCGCGTCGATCAGCACGATGATGATGAGGACCGCGAACAGCGCCGACAGCACGCCGTCCACCGTGGCGTTGGTGACGACGGTGTGCATCTCGTCCATGGTCTTGGCGGGCGGCAGCACCTTGTCCGCGTCGATGCCCGCCTGGTACTTCTCGCGCTGCGCGAAGAAGCCGACCTTCACGTCCTCGGAGAAGATCTTCTGGTAGCTCGCGGTGAGAGTGACCGACACGTCCCAGGCGAGCGGCAGGCCCGTCACCCAGGCCCACTTGAGGCGCCCGGACTTGACCAGCAGCGTGGTGCAGACCGCGAGGGCGACCGCGGCGAGCAGCTGGTTCGCGATGCCGAACAGCGGGAAGAGCTGGTTGATGCCGCCGAGCGGGTCCTTGATGCCGACCCACAGGAAGTAGCCCCAGCCGCCGACGACGATCGCGCTGGCGAACCAGACGCCGGGCTTCCAGCTCACGTCCTTGAAGGACTTGTGCACGTTGCCCAGGGTGTCCTGGAGCATGAACCGCCCGACGCGGGTACCGGCGTCGACCGTGGTCAGGATGAACAGCGCCTCGAACATGATGGCGAAGTGGTACCAGAAGGCCTTCATCGCGGTGCCGCCGATCACGGCCGAGAAGATCTCCGACATTCCGAGTGCGAAGGTCGGTGCGCCACCGGTACGGGAGAGCAGGCTCGACTCCTCGACGTCCTTCGCGGCCTGCGCGAGGGCCTCGGGGCTGATGGCGAAGCCGAAGTTGGTCACCGCCTGCGAGGCGGTCTCGACGGTGGTGCCGATGACGCCGGGAGGGGAGTTCAGGGCGAAGAAGAGGCCGGGCTCGATGATGCAGGCCGCGATCATCGCCATGATGGCGACGAAGGACTCGGTGAGCATCGCGCCGTAGCCGATGACCCGGACCTGGGTCTCCTTCTGGATCATCTTGGGCGTGGTGCCCGAGGAGACCAGGGAGTGGAATCCGGACAGGGCCCCGCACGCGATGGTGATGAAGACGAAGGGGAACATCGAGCCCGCGAAGACCGGGCCGTCGCCGCGGGTGGCGAATTCGGTGACGGCGGGCATCTTCAGGGTGGGCATCGCGATGACCACGCCCAGGGCGAGCAGCGCGATGGTGCCGACCTTCATGAAGGTGGACAGGTAGTCGCGGGGTGCCAGCAGCATCCACACCGGCAGCACCGAGGCGAAGAAGCCGTAGGCCACCATCCAGATGACCAGGGTCTCCTTCTCCAGGGTGAAGGTGTCCGCCCAGGAGGACTCGGCGACCCAGCCGCCCGAGACGATGGCGAGCAGGAGCAGGGCCACGCCGATGGCGGAGACCTCGGTGACCCGGCCCGGGCGCAGCACGCGGAGGTAGAAGCCCATGAAGAGCGCGATCGGTATCGTCATGCCGATCGAGAAGACGCCCCAGGGGGAGTGGGCCAGCGCGTTCACGATGACCAGCGCCAGCACCGCCAGCAGGATGATCATGATGGCGAACACGGCGACCAGCGCGGCGGCTCCGCCGACGGGGCCGATCTCGTCCCGGGCCATCTGGCCGAGCGAGCGGCCGTCGCGGCGGGTGGAGAAGAACAGCGTGACCATGTCCTGGACGGCGCCCGCGAAGATGACGCCGGCGACGATCCAGATGGTGCCGGGAAGGTAGCCCATCTGCGCGGCGAGCACGGGTCCGACGAGCGGCCCGGCGCCGGCGACGGCGGCGAAGTGGTGGCCGAAGAGCACCCGGCGGTCGGTGGGGTGGAAGTCGACACCGTTGTCAAGGCGTTCGGCGGGCGTCGCGCGGGTCTTGTCCACCTTCAGTACGCGCCGCGCGATGAACCGGGCGTAGAAGCGGTAGCCGATGGCGTACGACCCCAGTGCCGCGGCGAGCAGCCAGGCGGCGGAGATCTCCTCGCCGCGGGAGAGGGCGAGCACGCCCCAGCCGATGGCGCCGACGAGTCCGACGAGCACCCACGCGGCGATGGACTTCGGAGACGGCGAGCCCGGCCTGCTGTCCGGACTCGCCGCGTCCCGTTCTGTTCCCGTTGCTACCGGTTCCGGCATGATCCTCGTCCCCTCGTAGATCATCTGCGTGAGCGCAGGGAATCTACGGGAGAGGGACCGGTGAACGTAAGCCCCCGTCCGTATACCGGTCCGGAGAAAATGAGGTCAGACGGCGGGGCGCTTGAGCCGGGCGACGAACTTGTAGCGGTCCCCGCGGTACACCGAGCGCACCCACTCCACCGGTTCCCCGTCGGCGTCCAGGGAGTGCCGGGAGAGCATCAGCATCGGCAGGCCGACGTCGGTGCCGAGCAGTCCCGCCTCGCGCGGGGTGGCCAGGGAGGTCTCGATCGTCTCCTCGGCCTCGGCGAGATGGACGTCGTACACCTCGGCGAGAGCGGTGTAGAGCGAGGTGTACTTGACGAGCGAGCGGCGCAGGGCGGGGAAGCGCTTGGCCGAGAGGTGTGTGGTCTCGATGGCCATCGGTTCGCCGCTGGCCAGCCGCAGCCGCTCGATGCGCAGGACCCGGCCGCCGGTGGTGATCTTGAGCAGTCCGGCGAGGGTGTCGTCGGCCGTCACGTAGCCGATGTCCAGGAGCTGGGAGGTGGGTTCCAGTCCCTGGGCCCGCATGTCCTCGGTGTACGAGGTGAGTTGCAGCGCCTGGGAGACCTTGGGCTTGGCGACGAAGGTGCCCTTGCCCTGGATCCGCTCCAGCCGGCCCTCGACCACGAGTTCCTGCAGCGCCTGCCGGACGGTGGTCCGGGAGGTGTCGAACTCGGCCGCGAGCGTGCGTTCCGGGGGCACGGGGGTGCCGGGCGGCAGGGTTTCGGTCATGTCGAGCAAGTGCCGCTTGAGTCGGTAGTACTTGGGAACGCGCGCGGTGCGGGTGGCTGCCCCGCTCTCCGGCTCTGTGATCGCCCCTTCGGTGGCCATCGCCGCCCGCCTTCCCGACTCCGTTTTCGCTGCCGTCACCGGCTCCTCCGATATGTGCGGTCACATCGTGACACGTGTGGGGGGACAGGCCTTCTCTCTCCCCAGGTGTCGGTCCGATAACGGACCGAGCACCCGCTCATTAGACCCTTGACACCCCTAAAGGTCTAGGCCAAGCTCCAGCTACTGGTCTAAACCAATATGGATCAGATCCCGGCCCCACGGCAGTACTTCGCGTATGTCACCGCGGCGGGCAAGGGAAGTGCAGGCAGGCATCCCTGAGGAGGGTGGCGTGAAGCGCAAGCTCATCGTGGCGGTCAGTGTCGCGGGCATGATGGCCGGAGTCGCGGCGTGCGGCAACGGCGGCGACGACAAGGCCAAGGCCGACTCGGGCCCCAAGGAAATCACCGTCTGGGTGATGGACGGCTCCGCGCCGAAGGCCTGGATCGACGAGGTCAACAAGGAGTTCTCGGCCAAGCACCCCGGTGTGACGGTCAAGGTCGAGGAGCAGAAGTGGACCGGCATCCAGGAGAAGGTCACCACGGCCCTCTCCGAGAACACCCCTCCGGACGTCATTGAGCTCGGCAACACCCAGACCGCCGGTTACGCGGTCACGGGCGGCCTCGCCGACCTGAGCGGCGACAAGGCCAAGCTCGGCGCCGACGCCTGGCAGAAGAGCATGCTCGCCTCGGCCGAGGTCGACGGCAAGCTCTACTCCGCCCCGTGGTACGCCGCCAGCCGCGTCGTCATCTACGACAAGAAGGCCTTCGAGAAGGCCGGCGTCACCCCGCCGAAGACCCGCGAGGAGTGGGTCGCGGGTCTGGAGAAGCTGAAGGCGGCCGACCCGGCCTCGCAGCCGATCTACCTCCCGGGCCAGAGCTGGTACGTCTTCGCCGGTCTCGTCTGGGACGAGGGCGGCGACCTCGCCGTCAAGGACGGCGGCAAGTGGAAGGGCGGACTGGGCACCCCGCAGGCCGCCTCCGCGATGGACTTCTACAAGAAGATCCAGTCCTTCTCCACCGCCCCCAAGGACAAGGACGAGGCCAACCCGCAGCAGTCCACCGACATCGTCCCCAAGGGCGGCGTCGCGTCCTGGATCGGTCTCGGCTGGGAGGCCGGCGGCGCCGAGAAGGCCCTGAAGGAGGCGGGCAAGGAAGCCGACTTCGGCTACTTCCCGATCCCCGGCAAGACCGCCGACAAGAGCGGCACCGTCTTCCTCGGCGGCTCGAACCTCGCGGTCGCCGAGCGCTCCAAGAACAAGGACCTCGCCAAGGAGTGGCTGGCCCTCGCCGCAGGCAAGGACCAGATGACCAAGTACGCCGCCGAGACCAAGGGCGCCCTGCTGCCGAACCAGGCCGGCGCGAACTTCACCCCGGCCGCGGGCTCCTTCGCCGAGGCCATGGCCAAGGCCGGCGTCAACGGCAAGATCACCCCGGTCACCGCGGGCTGGGCGAACGTCGAGACCGAGCCGAACCCCATCAAGGAGTTCATGACCAAGGTCCTGAACGGTGAGGACGCCGCCAAGGCGGGCGCGGACGCGGACAAGGAAATCGCGAACCGCATCAACAAGTAGTCCCACCCCGCAGTTCCCGCACCACCCAGCAGTGTGATCGCACCGGGGGCACGGCAGGCGCCCAGCCGCCTGCCGTGCCCCCGGTCGCGTCTTTGACTCCACAGTCAACCGCGAGGAAGCCACGCCATGACCGTGCACTCCCCCGGGGCGATGACCGACGCTCCACAGGACGCACCACAGAAGTCCGCCGGACGGCCCGGGAAGACCGTGTCCCCGACCGGTCCCGGTCCCCAGTCCCCTCGCGGGGGCCGAACCTCGCTCCCCTCGGGGTGGCTGCCCTACCTGCTGGTCGGGCCCGCGGTGCTCGCCCTCGCGACACTGCTGCTGTACCCGCTGATCAAGAACGTGATCCTGTCCTTCCAGGACATCAACAAGGTCGAGTTCATCCAGCGGAAGTACCCCTTCGCCGGGTTCTCCAACTACGCCGAGCTCATCGCCGACGCGGACTTCTGGACCGTGGTCGTCCGCAGCTTCGCCTTCACCGCGGCCAACGTCGTACTGATCATGGTGATCGGCAGCCTGGTCGGCATCCTGCTGAACCGGCTCGGCAAGAAGATGCGCCTGGTCCTGTCGATGGCGCTGGTGATGGCCTGGGCCATGCCGATCGTCGCCTCCGTGCAGGTCTTCCGGTGGCTCTTCGACGAGCAGTTCGGCGTCATGAACTGGGTGATGCGCAGCGCCGGCTTCGCCGGCTACGAGCAGCACAACTGGATGCAGACGGGCCTGTCCACGCTCACGATCGTGACGATCCTCGTGGTCTGGGGCTCCATCCCCTTCGTCGCCCTCAACATGTACGCCGGACTGACCACGGTCGGCGCCGAGCTGTACGAGGCCGCCCGCATGGACGGCGCCAACGGCTGGCAGACCTTCTGGAAGATCGTCTTCCCGAACCTCAAGCCGTTCTTCCTCATCACCACGTTCCTTGAGGTGATCTGGGTCTTCAAAGCCTTCACCCAGGTCTACGCGATGAACAAGGGCGGCCCCGACCGCGCCTCCGAGATCCTCCCGGTCTTCGCCTACGTCGAGGGCCAGAGCCAGGCGCACTACGGCCTCGCCGCCGCGATCTCCGTTCTGACGATCCTGATCCTCGTGGTCGTCATGTCCTTCTACTTCCGCCTGATCCTGAAGCAGGAGGAGGAGCAGTGAGCAGCAGCACCGCCACCACCCCCACCGCGCCGAAGCCCGCGCAGCAGCTGCGTACGCGCAAGCCGGTCCGCCCCGCCGCAGTGGCCAAGAACCTCGGCGCGCTCCTTCTCGCCCTGGTCTTCGTCTTCCCCGTGTACTGGATGTTCTCCTCGGCCCTCAAGCCGTCGAGCCAGATGCTCACGAAGGACCCGGTCTTCGTCTTCACCCCGACGCTGGAGAACTTCACCAAGGCCACCGGGGTCCCCAACTTCTGGACGTACGTCACCAACAGCGTCCTGGTCACCGTCGGCGCCGTCGCGCTGTCCCTGCTCGTCGCCCTCGCCGCGAGCTTCGCCCTCGCCCGGATGCAGTTCAAGGGCCGCAAGGGCCTCGTCCTCACCGTGATGATGGCGCAGATGGCCCCCTGGGAGGTCATGGTCATCGCGATGTACATGATCGCCCGCGACAGCGAGATGCTGAACAGCCTCCCGCTGCTCACCGCGATCTACTTCGCGATGATCCTCCCCTTCACCATCTGGACCCTGCGCGGCTTCATCGCCGCCGTCCCGGTGACGCTGGAGGAAGCCGCCCAGATCGACGGCTGCACCCGCGGCCAGGCCTTCCGCAAGGTGATCTTCCCGCTGCTGGCCCCCGGCCTGATGTCCACCTCGCTCTTCGGCTTCATCACCGCCTGGAACGAATTCGCGATGGTCCTGATCCTGAACAAGGACAAGTCCGCGCAGACCCTGCCCCTGTGGCTGACCGAGTTCATGTCGGCCTTCGGCAACGACTGGGGCGCCACCATGGCCGCGTCCTCGCTCTTCGCGGTCCCGGTCCTGCTGATCTTCATCTTCCTCCAGCGCAAGGCCGTCGGCGGCATGACCGCCGGCGCCGTGAAGGGATAACGGCCCCATGACTGTCCTTGCGCACCGCACGGCCGCGAACGACGCCGTCACCCGTGACGCCCTCGCGGTCCTCCAGCCCGGATTCGAAGGCACCACCGCCCCCGCCTGGCTGCTGCGCCAGGTCGGCGAGGGCCTCACCGCCGTCGGCCTGTTCGGCCGCAACATCGCCTCGCCGGAGCAGCTCGCCGCGCTGACCGCGCAGCTGCGCGCCGAGCGCGACGACGTCCTGGTCGCCATCGACGAGGAGGGCGGCGACGTCACCCGCCTGGAGGTCCGGGGCGGCTCGTCCTTCCCCGGCAACCTGGCCCTCGGCGCCGTCGACGACACCGGCCTGACCCGGGACGTCGCCCGCGAGCTCGGCCGCCGCCTCGCCGCGTGCGGGGTCAACCTCAACTGGGCCCCGTCCGCCGACGTCAACTCCAACCCGGACAACCCGGTCATCGGCGTCCGGTCCTTCGGCGCCGACACCCGGCTGACGGCCCGGCACACGGCCGCGTACGTCGAGGGCCTCCAGGCCGCCGGCGTCGCCGCGTGCACCAAGCACTTCCCGGGCCACGGCGACACCAACGTCGACTCGCACCACGCGCTGCCCCGCATCGACGTGGACCTCGACACCCTGCACGCCCGCGAGCTCGTCCCCTTCAGGGCGGCCATCGCGGCCGGCACCAAGGCCGTGATGAGCGCGCACATCCTGGTGCCCTCCCTCGACCCGACCCGGCCCGCCACGCTCAGCCCGCAGATCCTCACGGGCCTGCTGCGCAAGGAGCTCGGCTACGAGGGCCTGATCGTCACCGACGGCATGGAGATGAACGCCATCGCCGGGACGTACGGCATCGAGCGCGGTTCGGTCCTGGCCATCGCGGCCGGCGCCGACGCCATCTGCGTGGGCGGCGGGCTCGCCGACGAGGCGACCGTCCTGAGGCTGCGCGACGCGCTCGTGGCCGCGGTCCGCGAGGGCACGCTGCCCGAGGACCGCCTCGCCGAAGCCGCCGCCCGGGTGCGGTCCCTGGCGGAGTGGACCCGGCGGGTCCGTCCGGACGCGCGGCAGGAGGGGAGCGGCGCGTCCGGCATCGGCCTGACCGCCGCCCGCCGCGCGCTCACGGTCACCGGCGTCCGGACCCCGGTCGCCGCGCCTCCGTACGTGGCCACGCTGACCCCGGTCGCGAACATCGCGGTGGGCGACGAGACCCCGTGGGGGGTGGCCGCCCAACTCGCCGCCCTGATGCCGGGGACGGCCTCGGGCACGTACCCGCAGGGCGCCGTGGCCGGGGAGGTCCTGGCCGCGGCGGGCGGGCGTACGGTCGTCGCCGTGGTCCGCGACGCGCACCGCCACCCGTGGATGACCGAGGCGCTCGACGCCCTGGTCGCGGCCCGGCCGGACACGGTCGTGGTCGAGATGGGCCTCCCGCGCGCCGAGCCGCGCGGCGCGCTCCACATCGCCACGCACGGCGCCTCGCGCGTCTGCGGCCGCGCCGCCGCCGAGGTCATCGCGGGGGCTTAGGCCGGAGCGCCGGCACCGCTGCCGGGGGCAACGCCCCGCACCCCGCGCAGCGGCGCTTCCCGCCCGCGTACGCCGAAGGGCCGGACCCTCCCGGGGGTCCGGCCCTTCGGCGTGCCGGCGGGGCTACAGGCCCTGCCAGGACGGCTTGGCGGCGTACGTGTGGCGGAAGTAGTCCGCCAGCTTCAGCTTCGAGGCGGCGGCCTCGTCCACGACGACGGTCGCGTGCCGGTGCAGCTGCAGCGCCGAGGCCGGGACCAGCGCGGACAGCGGGCCCTCGACGGTCTGCGCGACGGCCTCCGCCTTGCCCTCGCCGGTGGCCAGGAGGACCAGGTGGCGGGCGTCGAGGATGGTCCCGATGCCCTGGGTGATGACGTGGTGCGGCACCTGCTCGATGTCGTCGTCGAAGAAGCGCGCGTTGTCGACGCGGGTCTGCTCCGTCAGCGTCTTGATCCGGGTCCGGGAGGCCAGCGAGGAGCAGGGCTCGTTGAAGCCGATGTGGCCGTCCGTGCCGATGCCCAGCAGCTGGAGGTCGACGCCGCCGGCCTCGGCGAGCGCCCGGTCGTAGGCCTCGCAGGCGCCCACGATGTCCGCGGCCGAGCCGTCCGGGCCCATGAACGAGGCCTCGGACAGGCCCAGGGGCTCCACGACCTCGCGCAGGACCACGGCGCGGTAGGACTCGGGGTGGCCGGCCGGGAGGCCGACGTACTCGTCGAGCTGGCAGATGCGGGCCCGCGAGGCGTCCACCTCGCCGGCCGCGACCTTGGCCGCGAGGGCCTCGTAGATGGGCAGCGGGGTCGAGCCGGTCGCCACGCCGAGCAGGGCGTCGGGCTTGCGGCGGACCAGGGCGGCCATGGCCTCCGCGATGAGCTCGCCGCCTGCCTTGGCGTCCGGGACGATGACAACTTCCACGCGGGGCCTGCCGATCTGAGAGGTGTGGACGGATGTGGTATAGACCAATCTAGCAGAACGGGGCCTGTGGCGCCCGGCTCCGCGCCCCTTTCCATCGTCGTCCCGATCGGCGGTGGCGGCTTCCCGGACGGAGGCCCGGAAAGCCGCCGGAACGCCCCCGCGGCCGGGCCGCGGTGGCGCTCCACCGCCGCGCGCACCCCACCGCCGCCGTACTCACTGCCGCCGGGCGCTCCGCCGACTGCCCGTGACCCGTGACCGCTCCGCTCACAGCAGCGCTGGCTGCAGGCCGCCCGTCGCGTCCAGGTGCTGGCCCGTGACCCAGCGGGAGTCCGGCGAGGCCAGGAAGGCCACCACGTGACGATCCGCCCGCCCTCGCGCAGTCGGTCCAGCCCGTGCTGGATCACGAAGAAGGCGGCTTTGGCGTTCAGCGCGTGGATCCGGTCGTTGTTCGAGCGCCGGATCCGGGCCGATGTGGCCGCCGGCGTGCTGCCCGGCGACACCGACGCGCGGGAGCTGGCCCGGTACTCCAGGGGATGTCCCAGCAGGCGCGCGACGGGGCGACCGGCGAGGAGCTGGCAGCGGTCGCACGGCGGGCCCTGGCGGCCTGGCCGGCCTGAGTCCGCGGGGCGGCGTCGCCGCGTCGCACGATTCGCGTCGCACGATTTCCTCTGGGCCACGGTGCCGAGGCGGGACCCTCAGCCCACCCGGCACCGCAGCCCGGAGTACTTACGGCCGGCGGGTGTGCGGTTCCCTCCGGCCGGGGGGAGGTGCCAGCGCGGTCAGGGCAGAGCGCGCGGTTACCTCGATCCGTCCTCCTGTGCGGGGAGGGCGGAAGCTTCACTCAATTGTGGACTAGACCATTCTGTTCTGTCTATCCAATGACGGCACCTGGAATACCGTCACTTCCTCCAACACTACGCGGCCCCGGCCCCTCCTGGATACTCCTGAGTAGAGCTCGTGGGGAAAGTCATGCGCCGTACCCGGGGTACGCTCGCCACGTGCCCTCCATGAACGACCTCGTACGCCAGCACACCGCTCTCAGTGAAACCGACCTGGAGTGGCTCCACCTGCTGGTCTCGGAGTGGCAGCTGCTCTCCGACCTCTCCTTCGCCGACCTCGTGCTGTGGGTTCCCACGCTCGACGGCAACCGCTACGTGTCGGTCGCGCAGATGCGCCCGAACACCGGCCCCACCTCGTACCAGGACGACATGGTCGGCCACCTGGTGCCGCGGGGCCGCCGCCCCCTGCTCGACGCCGCGCTCGACGAGGGCCGCATCGTCCGCGAGGGGGACCCGGAGTGGCGCGAGGAGGTGCCCGTCCGCGTCGAGTCCATCCCGGTGCGCCGCGAGGGCCGGGTGCTCGGCGTGATCGCGCGCAACACCAACCTGCTCACTGTGCGTACACCGAGCCGGCTGGAGCTGACCTACCTCCAGTCGGCCTCCGACCTCGCCCAGATGATCGCCGCGGGCTCCTTCCCGTTCCCCGGCCAGCAGGTCGACATGGACGCCTCCCCGCGTGTCGGGGACGGACTGATCCGCCTCGACGCCGAGGGCGTGGTCACCTACGCCTCCCCGAACGCCCTCTCGGCCTACCACCGGCTGGGGCTCGCCTCCGACCTGGTCGGCCAGCACCTGGGCGACACGACCACCGAACTCGCCCCGATCCGGGGCCCGGTGGACGAGGCCCTCGTGAAACTGGCCAGCGGCTGGGCCCCCCGGGAGACCGAGGTCGAGGGCAACGGCGGAGTCATCCAGCTGCGCGCCATCCCGCTCAAGCCGAAGGGGATCCGGATCGGCTCCCTCGTGCTCTGCCGCGACGTCACCGAACTGCGACGTCGCGAACGTGAATTGATCACGAAGGACGCGACCATCCGGGAGATCCACCACCGGGTGAAGAACAACCTCCAAACCGTGGCCGCACTGTTGCGGTTGCAGGCCCGCCGGATGGATTCGGAGACCGGACGCGAGGCGCTGAACGAGGCCGTGCGCCGCGTCGGTTCGATCGCGATCGTGCACGAGACGCTGTCTCAGAACCTGGACGAGCGGGTCGAGTTCGACGAGATCGCCGACCGCGTGATCGCGATGGTCTCCGAGATCTCCCCGGGCAAGGTCGACTGCCGGCGCACCGGCCGGTTCGGAATCCTGGACGCCGAGGTCGCCACACCGCTCTCGATGGTGCTCACGGAGATCCTGCAGAACGCCCTGGAACACGCCTTCACCCAGGGGGAGCGGGGCACCGTCGAGGTCGCCGCGGCCCGGACCGGCAGCGGCCGGGCGGACGGGCGCCTGCTGATCACCGTGCTCGACGACGGCTGCGGCCTGCCCGAGGGCTTCGACCCGCAGCGCGCCGGCAACCTCGGGCTGCAGATCGTGCGGACCCTCGTGGAGGGTGAGCTCGGCGGTACGTTCGACATGCTCCCGGCGCAGCCGCGCGGTACGAAGGTCGTCCTCGACATACCGTCCAGCCCCCAGAAGTGACGCCGGGGTGACGCCGGGGTCCTACCCGAGCGTCACCGTGCGTGACGGAACGGAACCCGGAAAGCACTGAGCCCCGGACCGGGAACCACTCCCAGCGGTAGCTGGGGGAGAATCCCGGTCCGGGGCTCGGAGCACGTTGCTAAGCGCTCATACGGGTACTGCGCGCTGCGCGTCGAGGCTCGAAAGTCGTTGTCAGGCGCTGGCGTTGCGCGCCCGGTTGCGAGCGGCGCGGCGCTTCATCGCGCGGCGCTCGTCCTCGCTGAGACCGCCCCAGACGCCGGAGTCCTGACCGGACTCAAGCGCCCACTGCAGGCACTGCTCCATGACGGGGCAACGGCGGCAGACGGCCTTGGCTTCCTCGATCTGCAGCAGCGCAGGACCGGTGTTGCCGATGGGGAAGAAGAGCTCGGGGTCTTCTTCGCGGCAAACGGCGTTGTGACGCCAGTCCATGGCTGCTCCATCTCCTTGTATTGCGGGCAAGTTGCTTGTGAATGTGAACGCTTTCACGAATCCCTTCGTGAGGGAAGGGCGGCCGCCCGGTTGCCCGGTAGGTCAGTTTCGTGGAGGGGTTCTGGCGGTCTTCGTGGGTGCCGGTTCTGCGGGCTGTCCCGATCGCCATGTAGAGATTCGCAAACCTCGGACGGGGATACAACCCCTTCCGGAAAGTTTTTTTTGATTCGTCGGTGTCTACTAGGTCACAGCCCTACTTCCTAGGGGTGGACCGGCGTGTAAACGTTCGAGTGAAAGGACTTTGGGCCCTTCCACTCACACAATCACACGCAGTGCACGGCGAACGCCTGTGAACCGAACGCTGGTCCGCAGTCCCAGGTGATCGCCGTCCATCTGGAACGGCAGGGGAACCTTGGAATGCAAGGTGAAGTCGGTCAGATCGTGCAGAGACACCGCGTGCTTGCCGTGGGGACCTCGTTCAGGAGTGGAGGTCAGGAGCTGTGTCGCGTACCGGGCGACCGCGGGAGTTGACAAACGGTCCAGCCCGAGTACGTCAAGTGCGGTATCGAACGATGCCTCCGGCGAGGCGTAAAGCGGACGATTGCCCAGATACGTCCACGGCGAGGTGTTGCAGACTATGGACAGCACCAGGTCCGTCACCGGATCCGCTCCGGGGCGCTCCAGCGTGACCGTGCCCTGCCGGCGGTTCGGCTCCTCCAGGAACTGGCGCAGGAGCTGTCGTACATAGAGGGCGTGCGTAGAACGCTTGCCGCGCTCCCGCTGCTGCTCGACCCGGCCCACCACACCCGCGTCGAAACCGAAGCCGGCGCAGAAGGTGAACCAGCGCGCCGGCACCGACTCGTCCTCCGTGCCCGGGGTGCCGGCCGCCAGGCCCAGGCCCACCGTCCGCTCGCGCCGCTCCCGCAGTGCGTCCAGCAGTGCGCCGGTCGCCTCGACCGCGTCGTTCGGGAGCCCGAGGGCGCGGGCGAAGACGTTGGTGGACCCCCCGGGCACCACCGCCAGCTTCGGCAGCCGGTCCGGATCGGGCCCGTCGTGCAGGAGTCCGTTGACCACCTCGTTGACCGTGCCGTCGCCGCCGAGCGCCACGACGAGGTCGAACCCCTCGTGGGCCGCCCTGCGCCCCAGGTCCCGGGCGTGTCCGCGGTACTCGGTCGACGCCGCCTCCAGCTTCATCTCGCTGGCGAGGGCATGCGTCAGGACGTCACGCGTGCGCGCGCTGGTGGTCGTCGCTGCTGGGTTGGCCACGAGAAGTGCACGCATGAGCGCCAGACTACCCACCCCCTCGGGCCGTGACCCTACTGCCCGTCCCTTGCGCGCCCCCGGGCCCGTCCTCCCGGGCCCGCCGGGCACGCGGCTACCCTGCTGGGGTGAGTAAGAAGCAGCAGCAGAACGCCCCCGCCCCCGCCTCCGAGCCCACCGTGCTGCCCCGTCGGCTGACCGCCGCCGCCGCACTCACCGCACTGGAGGGCCTGGCCCTCGCGGGGCTCGGTGTCTCCATGCTGTTCTTCGGCATCGCCGGCGACCCCGACTCCCCGCGCCAGGCCGAGACCGGCGGGATCACCCTGCTCGCGCTCGCCGCGCTGCCGCTGCTCGCCGCCCGGGGACTGCGGCTGGGCCGCCGCTGGAGCCGCGGCCCCGCCCTCATCACGCAGCTGATGGCGCTCCCGGTGGCCTGGACCCTGTACAGCACCGGCGGCGCGATGACCGCAGCCGCCGTCGCGCTCGCCGTGGCGGCCGTGGCCGTCGTGGCGCTCCTGGTGAACCCCACGGCGACCGAGGCCCTGGGGATCGGAGCCGGCTCCCCCTCCTGAGGCCCGTCGGCCGGGGGCCCCGGCCCCGCCGGCGCCGAGACGCGCTGGTCCCCCCGGACCGGGTCCGGGGGGAGCGCGTCACTCCTCGACGAGGAGCTTCTCGCGCAGCTGGGCCAGGGTGCGGGCCAGCAGGCGGGAGACGTGCATCTGGGAGATGCCGACCTCCTGGGCGATCTGCGACTGGGTCATGTTGCCGAAGAACCGCAGCAGCAGGATCCGCTTCTCCCGCGGCGGCAGCCCCTCCAGCAGCGGCTTGAGGGACTCGCGGTACTCCACGCCCTCCAGGGCCTCGTCCTCCGAGCCCAGGGTGTCCGCCACCGCCGGCGACTCGTCGTCGGTGTCCGGGACGTCCAGCGAGAGCGTGCTGTAGGCATTGGCTGATTCCAGCCCCTCCAGCACCTCCTCCTCGGAGATCCCCAGCCGCTCCGCCAGCTCGTGCACGGTCGGGGAGCGGCCGTGCTGCTGGGAGAGTTCCGCCGTGGCCGTGGTCAGCGAGAGCCGCAGCTCCTGGAGGCGGCGGGGTACCCGTACCGCCCAGCCCTTGTCGCGGAAGTGGCGCTTGATCTCGCCGACCACCGTGGGCGTGGCGTACGTGGAGAACTCGACCCCGCGGTCCGGATCGAACCGGTCCACGGATTTGATCAGGCCGATCGTCGCGACCTGCGTCAGGTCGTCGAGCGGCTCCCCGCGGTTGCGGAACCGCCGGGCCAGGTGCTCCACCAGGGGCAGGTGCATCCGCACCAGCCTGTTGCGCAGCTCGGCCCGCTCCGCCGAGCCGTCGGGCAGCGCCCGCAACTCGATGAAGAGCGCCCGCGCACCGCTGCGGTCGCGCGGATCGGGCAGCGCCTGGCTGACCGGGAACACCGGGAGGGCCGGTACCGGGGGCGCCGGGGTCTCCGTCGGCACCGCCGGGGCCGCGGCAGCGGCCTCCGGCGGCTGTGACTGGTCGTGCTGGTTCTCGCTCATAGGGCCCGCCCGTCGCTCCGCCGAGTCCAAAAAGCCGTCTTCCGCATCCGCGTCGGCCGGGTGCGGCCGGGCGTGCTGCTGCTCCGGGATGCCGCCGTCGACCTCGTGCCGTACCCGGGGCCGATCCCCGCCCCGCACCGGGATCTCCCCGCCGCTCACGCCGGGCCTGGCCCCGCGCCGCGCTGTTTGTAGAGGCTGATGCACACTGTCCGGTCCTCCTCGACCGTGGCCTCGACCTTGCCGGCCAGAGCCGACAGGACCGTCCACGCGAACGTGTCGCGCTCCGGCGCGCGTCCGTCCGTGGTCGGTGCCGAGACGGTGACCTCCAGCGAGTCGTCGACCAAGCGGAAGACGCAGCTGAGGACGGAGCCGGGCACGGCCTGCTGGAGCAGGATCGCGCAGGCCTCGTCCACCGCGATGCGGAGGTCCTCGATCTCGTCGAGGGTGAAGTCCAAACGTGCCGCGAGGCCGGCTGTAGCCGTCCGCAGCACCGACAGGTAGGCACCCGCAGCGGGCAGCCGGACTTCCACGAAGTCCTGGGTCCCGGGCTCGCCTGCGATCTGGGACACCCTCACCTCCAAGGTGGTACGAGCTGTTCGCCGGTGACGCTATCGCGATCCGGGCAATCGTGTCGCGGCGCCCCTCGTGATGCCCATGGGGAGCACCCGGCCCGGCCGTACCTCTGTCCGTGACTGATGGTAAGCCCATGGGTACGCACAGTGGCTAGAGGTCTGCGGGGTCCAAATCAGGGGAACCGGCGGAGGGTTGACCTACCCCGCCTCAGACGATCGAACCGTCGACGAAACACCACCGCCAGGTCTCGCCCGGTTCGAAGCTGCGCATCACCGGATGGCCCGTCTCCCGGTGGTGCGCCGAGGCGTGCCGGTGGGGGGAGGAGTCGCAGCAGGCCACCGCGCCGCACTCCAGGCACATCCGCAGCTGTACGGGGTGGCTGCCCAGGGCCAGACATTCGGGACAGGTCCGGGCAGTCGGGACCGGCTCGGGGCGCGGCAGTTCGGCAACGTGGGTGCACTCGCTCATGATGGCCAGCGTACGACCAGGGAGCGGGTGCGCGCGGTCCCACGACGAACGGGAATGGATCTTCGATGGAGGTATTGCCGCTGGTGGCGCTGGTCGCGGGCAGCGCCGCCGTGGCGGGTCTGGCCCGCCGCACGCCCGTGCCGGCGCCCCTGCTGCTGGTCGCCGCGGGGCTGCTCGCCGCGTACGTCCCGGGCGTGCCCTCGTACGTCCTCGACCCGCACATCGTGCTGCCCCTGCTGCTGCCGCCGCTGCTGCACACCGCCGGGGTGGACAGCTCGTACCTGGACCTTCGGGCGAACATCCGGCCCATCGGGCTGCTCTCGGTCGGGTACGTGCTCTTCGCGACGCTCGCCGTGGGGTACGCGGCGTACCTGCTGGTGCCGGGGCTGTCGCTGCCGGTGGCGCTGGTGCTGGGCGCGGTCGTCGCGCCCCCGGACGCCGTGGCCGCCACCGCGATCGCCCGCAAGCTCGGGCTGCCGAACCGGATGACGACCATCCTCCAGGGCGAGTCCCTGGTCAACGACGCCACCGCCATCACCGCGTACAAGGTGGCGCTGGCGGCGGCGGTCGGGGTGAGCGCGGGCTGGGCGGGCGGCATCGCCGAGTTCCTGCTGGCCTCGGTGGGCGGGGTCGGCGTCGGCCTGCTGCTGATGGTGCCGATCCACCAGCTGCGCAAGCGGCTGCGGGAGCCGCTGCTCCAGAACACCCTCTCGCTGCTGATCCCCTTCGTGGCGTACGCGGCTGCCGAACGGGTCCACGCGTCCGGAGTGCTCGCGGTGGTCGTGGTCGCGCTGTACATCGGCCACCGCAACTGGCAGGTCGACTTCGCCACCCGGCTCCAGGAGGAGGCGGTGTGGAAGGTGGTGGCCTTCGTCCTGGAGTCGGTGGTGTTCGCGCTGATCGGCCTCCAGCTGCCGGTGGTCCTGCGGGGGCTGGGGGAGTACCAGGGCCTGGACGCGGCCTGGTACGCGCTCGCGGTGTTCCTCGCGGTGGTCGTGTCGCGGTTCCTGTGGGTGTTCCCGGCGACCTTCGTGCCGCGGTGGATGTCGCGGCGGATCCGGGAGCGGGAGGCGGGCACGGACTGGAAGGCGCCGGTGGTCGTGGGCTGGGCCGGGATGCGGGGCGTGGTCTCGCTGGCGATCGCCTTCTCGGTGCCGATGTCGGTACCGCACCGGGACCTCATCCTCTTCCTGACCTTCACGACGGTCATCGGGACCCTGGTGGTGCAGGGGCTCACGCTGCCGCCCCTGATCAGGGTGCTGAAGCTGCCGCCGAGGGACGTGCGGGCCGAGACCCTGGCGGAGGCACAGGCGCAGAGCGAGGCCTCGCGGGCGGCGGAGGAACGGCTGGCGGAGCTGCTGGAGGAACCGGCCAACGCGCTGCCGCCGCCGCTGGCCGACCGGTTGCGGACCGTGCTGGAGCGGCGGCGCAACGCCGTGTGGGAGCGGCTGGGGGAGGTCAACCCGGTGACGGGGGAGTCGGCGGACGAGGTCTACCGGCGTCTCGCGCGGGAGATGATCGCGGCGGAGCGGGAGGTCTTCGTGGCGCTGCGGGACGGGCGGCGGATCGACGACGAGATGCTGCGGGGGCTGCTGCGGCGGCTCGACCTGGAGGAGGCGGCGGCGTACCGCGAGGAGTCCACGTGAGGGGCGTCGCCCCCGCGGGTGGCGGGGCCGCGCGCGGGGGCCGCGGGGCGGGGGCGGCCAGGGGTGGTCGGCGTCGCTCAGGGGCGGCCGGTGACGACCGCGGCCAGGGTGGTGCCCGGCCGGAAGGCGCCGGCGGCGGTCAGGGAGGTGAGGGCGTGCAGGAGCTTCGCCACGTAGATCCGCTCCACCGGCACCCCGTGCCGGCCCTCGAAGTCCGCCGCGAACGCCTCCAGCTCCGGCGGGACGCGGGCGTAGCCCCCGTGGTCGTGGCCCTCGGCCAGCGACCATTCCCCCGCCGGACCGCCGAACGCCGCGTGCTGGAGGGAACGTATCTCCCCCGCCAGGAAGCCGCCCGCCAGGACCGGTACGCCCAGCGCCCGCTGGCCCGGGCCCAGGCCGGCGGCCAGGCCGGCCAGGGTGCCTCCCGTGCCGCAGGCCACCGCCACCACGTCCGCCGCCCCCCGCAGCTCCCGGCCGAGCCCGGCGCAGCCCCGTAGGGCGAGGGCGTTGCTGCCGCCCTCGGGGATCACGTAGGCGTCCGTCGCCCCGGCCTCCTCCAGCAGGCGGGCCAGGGCCTCGGGCTCGGTCTTGCGGCGGTAGTCGGAGCGGGTGACGAAGCGCAGCCGCATACCGTCCGCCGCGCACCGGGCGAGGGAGTCGTTGAGGGGGCGCCCGGCGAGCTCGTCCCCGCGCACGATGCCCACGGTCTCCAGGCCGAGCAGCCGCCCGGCCGCGGCCGTGGCCCGCAGGTGGTTCGAGTAGGCCCCGCCGAAGGTCACCAGGGTGCGCCGCCCGGCATCCACCGCCGCGCGGAGGTTGGGCGCGAGCTTGCGCCACTTGTTGCCGGGCAGCTCCGGATGGACCAGGTCGTCCCGCTTGAGCAGCAGCCGTACGCCGCGGACGGCGAACCGCTCGTCGTGGACCTCCCGCAGCGGGGAGGGCGGCCGGGGCCGCAGCGGGTCGGTGGGCGGGTGGGGCTGGTTCACCCGTCCATTGTGTGTGCTCGCCGGGGTGGCGGCGCCCTCCTCATTTGAGGCGTTCGCCGACGCGGTCGCGCAGGGAGCTCATCGTGAACCCCTTCGGGTCGATCTTGCCGGGCTGCCATTCGAGGTGGCCGATGACCGAGCGGGCCGTCCAGCGGTGGACCCGGCAGACAGCCGCGGCCGCGCGGGCGATCGCGTCGAGCTGGACCGCCGGCCAGGGGTCCTCGCCGTCGCCGAGGTTCTCGCACTCGAAGCCGTAGAAGTGGCGGTTGCCGTCGGTGTCCGCCCGGTCGTCCGCCGGGAGCCGCTTCTCCGCGATCACCGCCGCGAGGACGTCGGAGTCGCCGGCGCCGGCGTGGTTGGTGCGGCCGTAGCCGACCAGGTGGACGCGGCCGTTCTTGGCGATCACGCCGTGGCAGAGGGGGCCGGGGAGGGCGGCGGAGCCGTCGCGGCAGAGCTGGACGGTGCGCGCGGTGCCGCGCGTGACGGTGTGGTGGATCATCACCCCGTGCACCGGGCCCCACGGGCCCTTGTGGTTGCGGTTGTGGGTCCGCCAGGCGCCGACCTCCACGACGGTCAGCCCCTCGGCCCGCAGTGCGTCGATGAACCGGCCCGCGGACATGGGTGCGGCCATGGCCGCCTCCTTCCGTGCGGTGGGAGCGGGCACGTCGCGTACCCGCTTCGTCACTCTCCGGTGTAGCGGAGGAAGCTGTTCCGCGGCTAGTGCCCTCGCACGGCGAGCGAGCCGATCCGGACAGCGTCCGGACCGGCTCCCGGGGGCGCGGGGCTACGCGGAGGCCAGCCACAGGTCCGGGCCGAACACCTCGTAGTGGATGTCCGCGGCCGGAACCCCCTTGGCGAGCAGCTGCTCGCGCACGGAGCGCATGAAGGGGAGCGGCCCGCACAGGTAGGCCCGCGTGCCGGCGCCGACGGGGACGTCCGCGAGGTCGATCCGGCCACGGCCGTCGCCGGGCTCGCCGGCCTCCTCGTACCAGAAGCGCGCCGTGGCGTCCGCCAGCTTGTGGGTCAGGGCGCGATGGTCGCCGCGCAGCGGGTGGTCCGCGGGGGAGCGGTCGGCGTGCAGCACGGTCACCGGGGCGCTGTGCCCGGTGGCGGCCAGGTGCTCCAGCATCGAGAGCATCGGGGTGCAGCCGATGCCGGCCGAGGCGAGCAGGAGCGGCGCGGTGTCGTCCCGCAGGACCAGGTCGCCGTAGGGGGCCGAGACGCGCAGGACGTCCCCGGTGCGGACGTGCGCGTGCAGGTGGTTCGAGACCTCGCCGTCGGGGCCGCCGGCCGCCGGGCCGTGCACCCGCTTGACGGTGATGGCGCGAACCGGCGAACCGGGGGCCGTGCAGAGGCTGTACTGGCGGATCTGGCGCGCGCCGTCGGGGAGCCGCACCTGGACCGAGACGTACTGTCCGGGCAGGTGTGCGGGGGCGGGGGCGCCGTCCGCCGGGGTGAGGTGGAAGGTGGCGCAGTCCGCGGTCTCCTCGGTCCGGGCGGTGACGGTCCACTCGCGCCAGACGTCTCCGGCGGCGACCCGGTGCCCCGCGTAGAGGCGCTCTTCGAGGGCGGCGAGGGCGTTGGCCATCAGCCAGTAGACCTCGTCCCAGGCGGCCGCGACCTGCGGGGTGACCGCGTCGCCGAGGACTTCGGCGAGGGCGGCGAAGAGGTGGCGGTGCACGATTGGGTACTGCTCGCGGGTGACGCCGAGGGAGGCGTGCTTGTGGGCGATGCGACCCAGCATCACGTCCGGGCGGGTGTCCGGGTGGGCCACGAGGTGGGTCGCGAAGGCGGCGATGGAGCCGGCGAGGGCCTGCTTCTGGAGGCCGGCGTTCTGGTTGCCGCGGTTGAAGAGGTCCCGGATCAGCTCCGGGTGGGCGGCGAACAGCTTCGCGTAGAAGAGCTCCGTGATGTCGCCGATCGCCGCTCCGACGGCGGGCAGGGTGGCTCGTACGGTGGCGGTCGACGTCTCGGACAGCATGGCGCGGGCTCCTCGGGGTCAAAGTGGTATCTGAGATGCATATTTAAGGGCGTGGGGTGCCCGGCGTGGAGATGTGTTCGGGAATTCCGCCGGGGGAGGGATGAGGGTGGTGCGCCCGATGCGAACCGGCCGACCGGCCCCCGGGGTCAGGGTCGCGCGGCCCGGGCGGGCCCTCCGATCGAGAGGCCCAGGAGCAGCGGGCCGGTCGGGGCCGCCACCAGGTCGTCCACCGTCAGCGTGTCCAGTGCGGCGAAGAAGGCCTCCTGGGCCCGGCGCAGAGCCCCGCGCAGCAGGCAGGCGCCCCGCAGCGGGCAGGGCGCGGCGCTGTCGCAGTCGACGACGTCGCCGGAGCCCTCCAGTTCGCGGACGACCCCGCCCACCGAGGCGGCGCGCCCGGCGGCGGTCAGGGCCAGTCCGCCGCCGCGGCCGCGGCGGGCCTCGACGAGTCCGAGGTGCTGCAGTCTGGCGACCACCTTGGCCGTGTGGGTGTACGGGACCTCCATGGTCGCCGCCACGTCGCGGGTGGTGGGGAGGTCCGCGTCCTCGACGGCGAGGCGCATCAGGACGCGCAGCGCCAGGTCGGTGAATCGGGTCAGCCGCATGGGCGCAGCGTAGGGAAACTTGCATCTGCGATGCAAGTTCCGTTGCGAGGCGGCCGGTTGGCCGAAACACGTGGGGCCTCTGAGGTTGATGGGGCGAGATCAACCCCAAAGGGTGCCCAGCACTCGTACGGAGTAGTCCCACCCGTTTGTGTAATGGTCTCATCACGTTCGGTACTGGAAAGCTGGCCCCGCAGATCCATGGAGTGATCGAAAGGGAAAACATGTCGGTCCAGGCTGGTCCCGAATCCGAGACCCAGGCACCCCAGCGCAGTCTCGGCACCTCGGCCGCACGGAACTTGGCGACCACGACCAAGTCCGCGCCGCAGATGCAGGAGATCACCTCGCGGTGGCTGCTGAAGATGCTGCCGTGGGTCCCGGTCCAGGGCGGCACGTACCGCGTGAACCGCCGGCTGAGCTACTCGGTCGGCGACGGACGCGTCGAGTTCATCAAGACCGGGACCCGGGTGCAGGTGATCCCGGCCGAGCTCGGAGAGCTCCCGCTCCTGCGGTCGTACGAGGACCTCGACGTCCTCGGCGAACTCGCCCAGCGCTGCGACCAGATCGACTTCGAGGCCGGCCAGGAGCTGACCTCCTTCGGCAACGGCTCCGACCGCGTGTTCCTCCTCGCCCACGGCCGCGTCGAGCAGGTCGGCCCGGGCCCCTACGGCGAGGACGCCGTCCTGCGCACCGTCGCCGACGGTGCCTATTTCGGCGAGGACTCCCTCGTCGACGAGGAGGCGATCTGGGAGTACACCGCCCGCGCCGTCACCTCCGGGACCGCGCTCGTCCTCACCCGGCAGGACTTCCAGCTGCTCGCCGACCGCGTCGAGTCCCTGCGCGAGCACGTGGAGCACGTCCGGGCGCTGCCCGCCCAGCGCACCAACAAGTACGGCGAGGCCGCCATCGAGCTCTCCGCCGGCCACCAGGGCGAGGCCGTGCTGCCGGGCACCTTCGTGGACTACGAGGCGCGCCCCCGGGAGTACGAGCTCTCCATCGCGCAAACGGTTCTGCGCGTGCACACCCGCGTCGCCGACCTGTACAACCAGCCGATGAACCAGACCGAGCAGCAGTTGCGGCTCACGGTCGAGGCGCTGCGCGAGCGCCAGGAGCACGAGATGCTCAACAACCGCGACTTCGGCCTCCTCCACAACGCCGAGTACGACCAGCGCATCCAGCCCCACGACGGAGCGCCCAGCCCCGACGACATGGACCAGCTGCTCAGCATGCGGCGCGGCTCCAAGTTCTTCCTCGCGCACCCCAAGGCCATCGCCGCCTTCGGCCGCGAGTGCAACCGGCGCGGGCTGTACCCCCAGTCCGTGGACATCGGCGGCCACCAGGTGCCGTCCTGGCGCGGGGTGCCCATCTTCCCGAGCAACAAGATCCCGATCAGCGACGCCCGCACCACCTCCATCCTGTGCATGCGCACCGGTGAGGACGAGCAGGGCGTGATCGGCCTGCACCAGCCGGGCATCCCGGACGAGATCGAGCCGAGCACGTCGGTGCGCTTCATGGGGATCAGCGAGCAGGCGATCATCTCCTACCTGGTCACGGCCTACTTCTCCGCCGCGGTGCTGGTGCCGGACGCGCTGGGCGTACTGGAGAACGTCGAGATCGGCCGCTGGAGCTGAGGCGGCCGGCCGGATACGCGGATACGCGGGAGAGCGGAGACGCCATGGCGACCACTGAGGCGGTCACGACCGGCGAGGGCCAGGAGGCCGCGGCCCTGCTGGAACGGGCGAGGGAAGCGGTGGACCCGGAACTCCGCCGGGCCGTGCAGAGCCTGCCCGGCGGGATGCGGCGCGTCGCGATGTACCACTTCGGCTGGGAGCACGCGGACGGCACACCGGCCGCGGGCAACGCCGGCAAGGCCGTCCGGCCCGCCCTGGTGCTCGCCGCGGCGCGCGCGCTGCGGGGGCCGGGCCGGGACGCGGACGACACCGTACGGGCCGCGGCGGCCGTGGAGCTGGCGCACAATTTCACCCTGCTCCACGACGACGTCATCGACCAGGACGTCCGGCGCCGCGGCCGGGCCACGGCCTGGGCGGTCTTCGGGACACCGGACGCGATCATCACGGGCGACGCCATGATGGCGCTGGCCCTGCGGATCCTCGCGGAGGATCCGCATCCGGCCTCGGCCGCCGCCTCGGCCCGGCTCGCGGCCTGCGTCATCGAGCTGTGCGCGGGCCAGCAGGCGGACTGCGCCTTCGAGCGGCGCGAGGAGGTCTCACTCGACGAGTGCGTGGCCATGGCCACGGCCAAGACCGGCGCCCTGCTGGGCTGCGCGTGCGCGCTCGGTGCGCTGTACGCGGGGGCCGGGCCGGACGAGGCCGACGCGATGGACGCCTTCGGAAGGGAGGCCGGGCTGGCCTTCCAGCTCATCGACGACCTGATCGGCATCTGGGGGGACCCCGTGCACACCGGCAAGCCCGCCGGGGCCGATCTGATCGCCCGCAAGAAGTCCCTCCCGGTCGTCGCCGCCCTCACCTCGGGCACGGCGGCGGGGCAGGAGCTCGCCGAGCTGTACGCGGGCCCCATGACCGGGGACGCCGTGCGCCGGGCGGCCGAGGCGGTGGACCGGGCCGGCGGCCGCGACTGGGCGCAGGCCCACGCCGCGGACCGTATGGGCCGGGCGGTCCAGCAGCTGTCGCGGGCCGTTCCCGACCTGGGGGCGGCGGGCGGGCTGCTGGCCCTGGCCGAGTTCGTCACCCGTCGCACCCGGTGAGCCCGTAGGGCCGCGGGTAAGGCCCGTTCCGGCACCGCACGGTGCCGGAACGGGCCTTACGCCGCTTCCGGGCCAACTCTAGGATCGCTCACGGTTGTTGACACGTGAGTGAAGGGTGTGACCAGTGGCGCTGGAGATACGTCGGGCTGATCAGTCGGACCGGGACGCGGTCGCGGGGCTGCTGGACGAGGCCTTCCGCGACGACCCGGTGAGCAGCTGGGTCTTCCCGGACCCGGAGCACCGCGCCGCCGTGCACGGCAGGTTCCTCGGCGTCTTCGTGGACGTCGCGCTGGCCGAGGGCCGGATCGACTACGCGGTGGACGGCTCGGCGGCCGCGCTGTGGCTGCGGATCCCGGCGGGCGACCCGGAGGCGGAGGCCGCCGAGGACGAGGTCCCGGCGAGGATGCGGGAGGCGGCCGACCCGGACAACGAGCGGTGCGAGCTGGTCGGCCGGCTGACCGGGGAGGTGCACCCGACGGCGGAGGAGCACGAGTACCTCCTGATGATCGCGGTGACCCCCGAGCGGCAGGGGGAGGGGCTCGGCAGCGAGCTGATGCGACCGGTGCTGGAGCGGTGCGACCGCGAGGGCGTCCCGGCGTACCTGGAGGCGAGCAGTGAGCGCAGCAGGGGGCTGTACGAGCGGCTCGGCTGGGAGTTCACGGGTGACGCGGTGCGGCTGCCCGACGGCCCGCTGATGTGGCCGATGTGGCGCAAGCCGCGCGCGGGGGCCGCGGCGTAGGGGCGGGTTCGGCGGCTGCCGCGCGGGCCGGGGGTGCCCGGGCGCCGGGGCGCCCGGGCACCTCGTGGAGTCAGCCCTTCGCGGCCGCCTTCGTGTCCAGGCCGGAGGCGAAGCCGTTGGCCCAGAGCTGGTTGACGCGCGAGCGCTCGGCGCTGTTCGGCGTGGCGTTCTGGCACGAGGTGCCCGGGCCGCCGCCGGACATGAGCTCGCTGCACGGGCCCGAGTAGTGGTCCGGCAGGCCCAGTACGTGGCCGGTCTCGTGCGAGGTCACGCGGGTGGAGTTGTACTGCTGGTTCTGGCGGTAGTCGAGGAAGATGTACCCCCGGCCGTGCCCGTCCGTGCTCGCGTAGGAGCCCCGCGAGTCATTGCCCTCGCGGTACGAGAAGTTCCCGCCGGTGGACACCTCCTGGAGCCGGACATTGGACACCGAGCTGTTCCAGATCTGCGTGGAGCGGGCTATCTGGGTGCGGAAGCTGGGCGCGTTGCGGGTGTTGTACGTGACGGTCACCGCGAGGGCGCCCGGGTTCGCCGCGCGCTGCTCGGCGACCGAGCGCCGCACGGCGTCGAAGAAGGCCTGGTTCGCGGAGGCGTTCTCCTGGGAGCGCTCGTACGCCGCGTAGCTCGCCGCGGAGCCCGCGGCGATCGGGGCGGTGGCCGCGCTGGCGCTGGGGACGGCGCCGAGGGCGGCGGCGAGGCCGAGACCTGCCGCGGTGGCCAGAACGGCCTTTCGGGAGTGGCGCATGTGGGGGCTCCTGCTCATCCGATGTGGGGGGTGGGTCGTTCGGTACCGGAGTCTGGAGGAGCCGACGGCGCCGGCGGATGATGTCAGCCACCGATAGCGCCGGGTTATCGGGAGGTTTTCGGCGGGTGAACTTCCCGGAGAATGGCGGGATTCGATGGGCTGCCAGTGGCTGGTGCGGTCCACCGGGACCGGCCTACTCTCTGGGGCATGGAGCTTGAGGTCAGGCACCTGCGCGCACTGTGCGCCATCGCCGACGCCGGGAGTCTGCACAAGGCCGCCCGGCAGCTCGGCGTGAGCCAGCCCTCCCTGACGACCCAGTTGCGCCGCATCGAACGGGCCCTGGACGGCGAGCTGTTCCTGCGCGAGCGGACCGGATGCCGACCCACACCATTCGGCCGCACCGTGCTGGGTCGGGCCAGGCCGCTGCTCGCGGAGATGGCCGCGCTGGTGGCGGAGGCCCGCGCGCTGGCCCACGGGCCGAGGCTGCGCATCGGCTCCACCGCCAGCCGGGCCCTGCCGGGGTGGCTGCGGCGGCTGCACGTGCGCCTGCCCGACACCGAGAAGTCGCTGGTGGTGGACGTCTCCGCCAACGCGCTGCTGCGGATGGTGGCAGCGGGGCAGTTGGACGTGGCGTTCGTCCACGAGGTGGAGGGGAGTCCCCTGCGGGTGCCGGCCGGGCTCCAGCTGCGCGTGCTGATGGAGCGGGAGCCGCAGTTCGTGTCGATGTCGCGGGACCACCCGGCCGCCGGGCAGGAGGTGGTCTCCTTACGCGACCTGGCCGCCGACCGCTGGACGGTGGACCCCTCCGTCGACGGGGAGTGGGACGGGCTGCGGCGGGTGTTCGCGGGAGCGGGGCTGGATCCGCCGGTGCTGCACGCCGACTACCACACGGCGACGTCGCTGATCATCTCGGGCGAGGCCGTGGCGCCGTGCCAGCCGACGTCGGGGCCGCGGGACGACATGGCGATCCGGCCGCTGTCCGGCGACCCGCTGGCGGTGCGGCTGCTGCTGGCGACCGCGCCGGGGGCGCACGCGGACGTCTACGAGGACCTCCGCGCGGCGTACCGCGAGGCGGCGCTCCGCGCGTCGCCGTACCGGGCGTGGCTGCGGCACCACGCGAGTCCGCTGCTGGAAGCCGCGTAGCCCTTGTGGCGGGCGGCGGCGGAGCCCCGGCGGAGGCCCGCCGGGGCGGGACCCTGCGCGGCTCGGCGGCTGCGGGTGCCCTGTGGGGCGGGGTGGGGTGGGGTGGGGTGCCGGGGCCTGGCGGGGGTGCCGGGGGCCTGGCGGGGGTGGTGGTGGGGGGTCGGTGTCGGGGTGGGGTGTTGTCCGGGACTCATGATTTATGGCGCCTGTGCCGGGTTGTCCTGTACGAGGCCGTGGGCGCCAACACATCACGTTCTACGTCCCGGACAACACCCCACCCCGCCCCCAACCCCGGCCGCGTGAAACCCTCAGCGGCCCGCCCGCCGGTTCCTTACTTCGGCCTCACCGGTTCCGGTCCTTCGGACCCACTGCTCGGCTCGGGCCGCCCCATCCAGCCCCACCGGCGTTCGAGGCGCGGTGCCCTGGGCCCACTGCTCTGCTGGGACCTGTCAATTCAGCCTCACCGGTTCCGGTCCTTCGGGCCGACTTCTTGGCAGGGGCCGCCCCCTCCAGCCTCGCCGGCGTTTGAGGCGCGGGGTCCGGGGCGGAGCCCCGATTTATGAGGCGCGCGGGCCGCGGACAGGTCCGCCACGTCCGCCTTCGCCGGGGCGCCCGGTTGGTTCCGTGCCTCGGGCCCACTTCTCGGAGGAGGCGGCCAATCTAGCCTCGCCGGCGTTTGAGGCGCGGCGGAGACCCGCTTGGTGGGGCGCGTACAGGTCCGTGGCGTCCGGCTCCGCCGAGGCATCCCCCGGATCGGCCGGGACGGCCTTCGGCCTCGCTGGGCCCGGGCTTCGGGCCCACTTCTTGGTTGGGGGCGGCCAGTTCAGCCTCGCCGGCGTTTGAGGCGCGGAGCCCCGGGGGCCCCGAGCAGCATTTCGGTTTGGGTCCGGCGCATGCACCCTCTCCCGGCCCTGCCGGGGCGGCCGTCGGCCTCGTCGGTTTCGGGCTTCGGGCCCACTTCTTGGCCGGGGTCGGGCAGTTCAGCCTCGCCGGCGTTTGAGGCGTGGGGTGCGGGGCGGGGCCCCGGGGGTGCCGGGCGGCGTTTGGTTCGGGCCGGCGCATGCGGCCGGGCGGTGGCGGGGTCAGGTGCGGGCGTGGTTGTAGGCGAGGGTGAGGGTGCCGTGGGCGGTCAGGAGCGCGGCGGCCGCGAGCCAGCCCGGCCGGCGCCGCCGCGCGGCCCACACCAGCAGCGTCCCCCCGGCGGCGAGCTGCACGGCGCCCACGAGCCGGGCCCGGGGCCCCCGTACCCAGGGGCCCATCGGGCCGTCCTCCACCGCGTCCAGCTCCGCCCGCACCGCGTCGCGCCAGCCGGACCACTCCACCGTCTCGGCGCCCGGCGCGCACCGCGCCGCCTCCCGCAGCCGGTCGGCCGGTTCGCCGGGGGAGAGGCCGGCGGGCAGGGCCAGTCCGGTCCGGGCCAGCAGCGCGATCAGGCCGAGGAGGCGGGTCTCGCCGCTGGTGGCGGGATCGGTGTCGGGGTGTGTGAGCCGGTTCAGTTCCTCCAGGTCGAGGACGGGGTCCAGGCCGAGCCGGGCCGTCAGGGTCCGCATGGTGTCGGGCTCGCCGACCGGGGCGCCGTCCGCGTCCCACGCGTAGGAGAGGGTGCGGCGGAACCCGCTGGACAGGGCGAAGCCGGTCCTGCCGTCCTCCCACCACAGGCTCAGGACCGGCCAGGTGGTGGCGACCGCGACCGCCGAGCCCCAGCCGGCGAGGACCTCCGCCACGGTCTGCCCGCCGTCGCGCCACGGCTTGCCCTCGGGGACGAGCGCGCTCCAGTCGCCCGCCGGGGCGAGCAGGAGGCGTACGCGCAGCAGGTGCGCGGCGGGTCGGGCGACGAGCGGTTCGGCGCGGCAGAGCAGCAGCCCGCCGGCCGTGGTCTTCGAGATCGGCATGCCCACACGCTAGGGCAAACAGTCGAAACCCACCCCATGCGGGCGAAGGTGAACTGATGCGACTTTCCCTTGACTTCCACCATCCGCGATATATCGTGTTAGAGAGAAGACGCGATATGTTGCGTGCGTCGAGTCCGGGCCGTGAACGCACGAGGAGGATCAGCACCATGTCAGAGCAGGCGTCGCAGTCGACGTGGCACATCGCAGAAGACCGCAGGCTCACCTTCGAGGAGCCGGTGACGGAGCTCCGCGTCCGACTCGTCAGCGGCACGGTGAACGTCGTCGCCGCCGAGGAGGGTCCCGCCCGCCTGGAGGTGAGCGGGGTCGACGGGCCGCCTCTGTACGTGGTGCAGGAGGGCGGCGTCCTCACCGTCTCCTACGAGGACCTGCCGTGGAACGGCGCGCAGGGCTTCAAGAAGTGGTTCGAGGGCAAGCCCTGGAAGGCCTGGGCGGCATCCGCCTCCGGCCGAAAGGCCTGGGAGCGCAGCGCCCTCGTCACCCTCACCGTCCCCGCCGCCACCCACGTCCGGCTGGCCGCGGTCGACGCCACCGCGTTCGTCTCCGGCATATCCGGCGGCACCGAGGTCAACGGGGTGTCCGGCGACGCCACGCTGGTCGGCCTGTCCGGCCGGGTCAAGGCGCACACGGTCTCCGGTGGCGTCGAGGCGCAGTCCGTGACGGGCGACCTCGGCTTCCACTCGGTGTCCGGGGGCCTGACGGTGGTCGACGGCGCGGGCGTGAGCGTACGGGCCGACTCGGTCAGCGGTGACATGCTCATCGACCTGGACCTCGACCCGGCCGCCGCCCGCCCCGTCGACATCACGCTGAACTCCGTGTCAGGGCAGGTGGCCATCCGGCTGCCGCACCCGGCCGACGCCCGCGTGGAGGCCAATACCGCCACCGGCGGCGTCTCCAACGCCTTCGAGGACCTGCGGGTCTCCGGCCAGCTGGGGGCCAAGCGGATCACCGGCACCCTCGGTTCGGGTACCGGAACGCTGCGGGCCACCACCGTCTCGGGTGGGATCGCCCTGCTGCGGCGCCCGGCCGCGGACAGCCAGGACTCCGCCGAAGCCCCCATCGCGCTCGACAAGAAGGTGCTCTGACATGCCGCCCGTCTTCGCCCACGGCCGCCTCCGCCTCTACCTGCTCAAGCTGCTGGACGAGGCCCCCCGCCACGGGTACGAGGTGATCCGCCTGCTGGAGGAGCGCTTCCAGGGGCTGTACGCGCCCTCCGCGGGCACCGTGTACCCGCGGCTGGCCAAGCTGGAGGCCGAGGGCCTGGTCACGCACGCCACCGAGGGCGGGCGCAAGGTCTACTCCATCACCGAGGCGGGCCGCGCCGAACTGGCCGACCGCGGCGGCGAACTCGCCGACCTGGAGTTGGAGATCCGCGACTCGGTGTCCGAACTGGCCGCCGAGATACGCGACGACGTCCGGGGCGCGGCGGGTGAACTGCGCCGCGAGATGCGCGCGGCGGCCTCCGCCTCGGCGACCCCGGTCGAGGACGAGGCGTGGAAGGCGGCCAAGGAGGAGCTGCGCAAGGCGAGGCAGGAGTGGAAGGAGCAGGCGCGCCGGGCCAAGGACGAGAGCCGTCGGGCCCGCGAGGAGGCCCAGCAGGCCCGCCGCCAGGCCAAGGAGGCCCAGGAGCGGGCCCGCGAGGAGGTGCAGCGCATCGCGGTGCAGCTCCAGGAGCAGTTCTCCCGCTCCGGCGGGGTCCTGGGCAGCCTGGCGGGTGCCTGGCTGGGCGGTGGCCCGGCGACGACCACCGGTCCCGACGCCCCGGCCGCCGGACCGGACGCCCCGGCCGCCTCCGCCCCGTACCGGGTGGTGCACACGGACTGGGCCGACGACCTGACGGTCACCGGGGACCTCGCCCGGGACCTGGACCGCCTGCTCGACCGCTTCCGCGACGAGGTCCGCGACGCGGCCCGCGACCACGGGGTGACGCCCGCCCGGCTGGACGAGGCCCGTACCCACCTCGCGGAGGCGGCGTCCCGCCTCGCGGGGACCTTCCGTAGCGGCTGAGCCGCGCCGGGGTGCGGCGTCCGCCCCGGGTCAGGCGGCCAGGCCCCTCTCGGCGGTGCCGTAGGTGACGCCGTGGTCCGCCAGGACCTCGGCGACCGTGCCGGGGCGGGAGACCAGCGCGAGGAGCAGGTGCAGGGCGCCGATGTGGCGGTCGTGGCGGCCCAGGGCGATCCGGAGCGACTGCTCCAGGACCTGCTTGGAGCCCGAGGCGAAGTGCGGCCGGTAGCCGCCGGCGCGGCCTTCCGGTTCGGCGCGGCCCAGGGCCGAGCGGACGGAGGCGCCCAGGCCGCGCCTGCGGCGGGCCGGGGCCGCCAGGGCGCCCTCGCCGTGGGTCTCCTCGACGCGGGCGACGATCTCCGTGAGGTCGATCCCGAGGCCGGCCAGCGCCTCCTCGTCCGCCTTCGACATGCCGCCCCGGCGCCGGGCGGCCGCGAGGTCGGAGGCGATCGCGCCGCGGTCCACGCCCAGGGGGTCCAGGGCGCCCAGGTCCATGAGGGCGAGCAGCAGGTGCTCCTCGGTGACGGAGGCGGCCCCCGCCTCCTGCGCCGCGGTCACCGCCCCGGTGACCGCGGACCGGGCGTCGCGGGTGAAGCGTTCGAACATCAAAGCCTCCCGTACTTCTTGTGCACGGCCTGCCGGCTGACGCCCAGCTCGGCCGCGATCTCCTGCCAGGACCATCCCTGCGCGCGGGCACTGCGTACCTGTACGGCCTCCAGCTGCTCCAGCAGCCTGCGGAGAGCCGCCACGGAACGCAGGCCCACGCGCGGGTCGTGGTCGCCGGCCCGCTCGGCGAGATCGGTAGCTTCCGTCATGAACGTCAATTTAGGTTGACGCGGGAGGGGTGTCAACCCCAGTTGACGTCGGCGCGGGCGCGGAGCCAGGGAGTCACGGAGCCACGGGGCCACGGAGTCGCAAGGCGCGACGCCACGCCGTCACGGCGCTACGGCGTCACGCGATCACGGCGTCAGGACGATCTTGCCGAACAGGTCGCCCGACGCCAGCTTCTCGAAGCCCTCGCGCGCCCGGTCCAGGGGCAGCACCTCGTCGATGACCGGCCGCAGGCCCGTCGTGGCGCAGAACGCCAGCAGGTCCTCCAGCTCGTCCTTCGACCCCATCGTCGAGCCGACGACCTTGAGCTCCAGGAAGAAGATCCGGGTCAGCTCGGCATGCGCCGGGCGGTCCCCGCTCGTGGCGCCGGAGATGACCAGGGTGCCGCCCGGGCGCAAGGACTTCACCGAATGCGACCAGGTGGCCGCCCCCACGGTCTCGATCACGGCATCCACCCGCTGCGGCAGTCGCGCGCCCGGCTCGAAGGCCTCCACCGCGCCCAGCTCCACCGCCCGCGCCCGCTTGGCCTCGTCCCGGCTGGTGGCGTAGACCCGCAGGCCCGCCGCCTTGCCGAGGGCGATCGCGGCGGTGGCGACCCCGCCGCCCGCGCCCTGCACGAGGACGGAGTCCCCGGGCCGCACGCCCGCGTTGGTGAAGAGCATCCGGTACGCCGTCAGCCACGCGGTCGGCAGGCAGGCGGCCTCCTCGAAGGACAGCTCGGCCGGCTTGCGCAGGACGTTCCAGGCGGGCACGGTCACCTGCTCGGCGAAGGTGCCCTGGTAGCGCTCGGTCAGGATCGAGCGGGGCTCGTCCGGGCCCACCCCGTGGCCGCTCTGGCCGATCACGGAGTGCAGGACGACCTCGTTGCCGTCCTGGTCGGTCCCGGCGGCGTCGCAGCCGAGGATCATCGGCAGTCTTTCCTCGCCGAGCCCGACTCCGCGCAGCGACCACAGGTCGTGGTGGTTGAGCGAGGCGGCTCTGACGTTCACGGTCACCCAGCCGGGACGGGCCTCGGGGGCCGGGCGGTCGCCCAGCTCAAGGCCGTTCAGGGGCTGGTCACGGTCGATTCGGGCGGCGTAGGCAGCGAACATGCGGCCAGACGCTACCGCCCGGTAGGGGGCGGTTCCAGTCCCTCTTTCACCACACCCGCGGCGTCCACGGACGCCCGGAAGCCGCAGCGTGGGGCATTTCGCGGCCTTCGGCCCGCATGCGGTGACGCGGTTCACAGCCGTCACCCGTACCCGGGACCGGTCACGGCGTGCCGCGGAAGAGCCTCCAGGGCCGCCGCCGCCCGGGAACCACTCCCCACGAGAACGGGCCGTGCCGCCCGCCCCCCGCCGGGGGGGGGGGCGGGGGCGCCGGCGCGCGGCTCGGGGGGGGGGGGGGGGGGTGCCGGGTGGGGGGGGGGGCCGGCGGGGGGGGCGGGCCCGGCCAGGGCCGGCAAGGGTCCGGACGGCCGGATCAGTCCGCGAAC
>NZ_JBHXRU010000023.1:0-15510 GCF_042716255.1 Streptomyces sp. NPDC058662
GCTTCTTTTTTTTTTCATCCCCGGGGCCTGTGCCCCCTCCCCCCCCCCCACCTTACCCCCCCCGCGGGCGGGGGGGCCCCCCCCCGGGCGCCCCCCCCCCCGGCCGCGCGGGCGGATCCTGCGGATCCGGGGGGCGGGAGGGTCAGGCGCCGGCCGTGTCGCGCGCCCGCGCCTCCTCGGACCGTTCGGCGAGGATGCGGCCCGCGTTCTGGAGCGCCGCGTGCGGTGTTCGGCTCCCGACGAGGGCGCACAGACTGTGGGCGGCGTCGTCGAGGCGCGCCTGGACGGCGGGGTCGGCCGGAGCGGTCAGGGCGTGCCGGCGCAGCGTGCGGAGGCGGGCGAGGTGCGCGCGCAGCACGCCGCCGTCGGGCCGCAGCCGCGGGAGGGGCGGGCCGGGGAGGGTGCGGGCGGCGCTGATGGCCGTACGCAGGGCCTGTTGGGCGGGGTCCTCGGGGTCGCGGCCGTGGATGAGGTCGAGCACGGCCTCGGCGGCCCGGCAGGTGTCGCCGCCGGTGGTCCGGGCCGTGCGGGCCAGGACGTGCCGCGCGGTCTTGGTCCCGCACGGTACGAGGGCCATGACGGTGCCGATCGCGCGGGCGATGTCCACGCGGGCGGCAGCGGGGTCGCCTTGCGGCGGGGGCGTCCCGGTCATGTGTTCCACATCCTTGCGGTCGGCGTGAGGTCACGGGGCGGACGGGGTCGGGGTTCCGCGTTCCGCGTACCCTCTCCGGCTGCCCTGATGTCCCCGACCCGGCTGCCGGGCGTCGTCGCGCTGGGCGTCGTCGCGATCGATCTCGGCGCGTTCCTGCGCGATCTCGCGGGTGAGGAAGAAGTTGAGCACGGTGCGGATGGCGGCGATGGCCGCCAGTTGCCCGATCTCGGTGAAGCTGGGGGCGACCGCGGTCCGCAGGACGTCACCGGCGAGCTGGAATTCCAGGCCGAGGACGAGGAACCTTCCCAGGCTGAGGCGGATCCGGTTGAACTCCGTGATGAGCGCCCGCCTGCGGACGCCGGCCACGAAGAAGCGACCGAAGGCCCACGCGGCGCCCACGAAGATGACCACGGCGCCCGCGGCCTCGATCGCATGGACGAGCCACCCGATCATCTCCCGCAGCGCGCCTTCCGACAGCAGTTCCTCCGACAGTGCCATGCGGCCCGTCTACCCGTGATGCGCCCGCTACACGGTCCCGGCGGGCATCACGAGCCCGCGGGGACGCCGCGGGCCCGGCGCGGCGCGGCGACGAAGGCGCGTGCACCGCGCGCACTCAGCAGCGGACCCCCGGCCAGGGCGGCCGGGGGTCCGCTGACGCGGCGTGTGCTTCGCGCATCAGCCACGGCGGGTCTTGCGCCACCCGAAGGGGCCGGGCAGGTCCATCGAGGTGGTGCGGCGGCCGGTGCTGCTGTGGGTGTGGCGGGGTCCGTACTTGCCGCCGCCGGTGGTGATCGACCACGACTTGCGGTTGATGTTGAGCCGGACGCCGGGAAGGATCCTGAAGCTCTTGCGGAATGTCAGCGGCATGACGTCTCACTTCCTCAGTGTGCGCGGGAACCGGAGGCCCGACTGCGCCTGCGACCGGGCCAGTTGACATACGTGTGTCCGGCGCCGCCCGATCCATGCGCCCCCGACCGGCCCGGCCGCGACGGCGACCGGCCGAGCGAAGCCCGCACCACGGCGCCGCAGCCCCGCAGGCAGCCGGCCTCACACCCCCGCGCGTGCGTCGCCGCTGGTGGCGGCAGGGCTGCTGGGCGGGTGGGCTCGGGTGGGTCACACTGGCCGCGTGCGAATCGTGATGATGACGGCCGGGTCGCGGGGTGATGTGGCGCCGTACACGGGGCTGGGTGCCGGTCTGGTGCGGGCGGGGCATGAGGTGACGCTGGCCGCGCACGCGGTGTTCGAGCCGCTGGTGGCCGGATCGGGGGTGCGGTACCACCCGCTGCCGGTGGACCCCCGGGCCGAGTTGCACTCGGAGCGGGGCCGGCGGCTCCATGACGCGAGGACCGGTGCGGGGAAGCTCGTACGGCTGGTGGCCATGGCAAGAGAGGCCGCCGACGAGGTGACGGCCTCCCTGGTCGAGGCCTCGCGCGGGGGTGATGTGCTGCTGGTCGGCGGGTCGTTGGGGCCGCTGGGGTACGCCATCGCCGAGGCCCTGTCGGTGCCCGCCGTGGGACTGCACCTCCAGCCGCTGCACCCGACGGGTGAGTTCCCCGCCCCGATACTGGGGACTCGGCCGCTCGGGAGGGTCGGCAACCGGCTGAGCGGGCAGGCCGTCGCGACCTCCGTGGAACTGGTGTTCGCCGACGCCGTGAAATCGCTGCGCCGGCACGGTCTCCCGGCGGCCGGTCGCCGACGGGGCCGCCGGCCACGGCCGGTGCTGCACGGCTACAGCGAGCTCGTCGTCCCCCGCCCCCGGGACTGGCCCGCCGAGTTGGAGGTCGCCGGGTACTGGTGGCCGCACGAGACGGGGTGCCTTCCCCAGGAGCTGGAGGACTTCCTCGCCGCCGGGCCCGCCCCGGTCTTCGTCGGGCTGGGCAGCGCCACCGTCCCCGATCCCGAGCGGTCGAGCCGCGCGATCGTCACCGCGCTGCGCGCGGCGGGAGTGCGGGGAGTCATCCAGCGGGGGTGGGCGGGCCTGGACGGCGGCAGCGACGACATGGTGACCGTCGACGACGTGCCCCACTCGCTGCTGTTTCCCCGGACGGCCGCCGTGGTCCACCACGCGGGGGCGGGCACGACCGGCGCCGTGCTGCGAGCCGGCGTGCCGGCCGTGCCGGTGCCCGTCCAGTTCGACGCCGCCTTCTGGGCGTCCCGGCTGACCGCGCTCGGCACCGCCCCCGAGGTGGTGCCGTTGCGCCGCCTCACCCCCGACGCTTTGGCCGGCGCCGTCCGCCGGGCCGTGTCGGACAGCTCCTACCGGGTCAAGGCCCGCGCACTGGCCGACCGCCTGGAGGGGGAGGACGGCATCGCGCCGGTGCTCACCGCGCTCGACCGGCCGGCACGCTGACATCAGCCCCAGGACGGCACCCGAGTTCCACTGACGTACCGTCAATAACCTCTGCGTGTAAGTCCCGTGGCACCCCGTTGGCGGTGGGGAGCGGGTCGGCGTGCACAATGAACGCCGGACCGAGGAGGGGGCCAGGGATGGATGCAGAACTGGTGGCGCTGGCGTCATCGGCCGCGACCACGGTGGTCGGGCTGCTGGCGACGGACGGCTGGGAGCAGGCCAAGGTGGGCGTCGCCGCGCTGTGGCGGCGGGCACGGCCCGAGCAGGCCGAGACGGTCGAGGCCGAGCTGGTCGCGGCCCGTACCGGTGTGCTGACGGCGCGCCAGGCCGGGGACGACGGAGCCGAAGCGGCCCTGACGGCCGAATGGTGCGACCGGCTCCGGCACTTCCTGGCCGCCGACCCCGCACGCGCGCGCGAACTGCGCGCACTCCTGGCCGAACTGTCGCCGCCGTCGCCCGCGGCCGGCCGGGCCGGCCGGGTGGAGATGCACGGCACCGGCTCGGACAACGCGCGGATCTACATGTCCGGGGGCGACATGCACATCACCGGCCCGTGACCGCCCCCGAGGCGACCGGGCCGGAGGTCCGGATGGAGGCGTACGCCTCCGGGTCCGGCACCATCTACCTGGCGGCCGAGAGCCAGTACATCGCCGGCCGGGACCTGCACCTGCACTACTGGGACGGCAGCCACCGGGTGGACCGGACGCGGCCGGGAACGGACGCCGGGGACGAGTGCCCGTACCCCGGCATGAGCGCGTTCGGCCTCGCGCAATCGGCCTGGTACTTCGGCCGGGACGCGTTGCGCGCCCGCTTGACGGCCCGTCTGGACGACTGCCTGCGGGAGGGTGGCGCGCTGGCCGTGGTGGGCGCCTCCGGCGCGGGCAAGTCCTCGCTGCTGCGGGCCGGCCTCGTACCCGATCTGGCCCGGGGCGCGTTGCCCGGCTCGCGCCGCTGGCCGTGCCTGGTACTCACCCCGACCGCCCACCCGATGGACGCGCTGGCCACGCACCTGGCCGCCCTGACGGACGCCGAGCCGGACGAGGTCGTGCGCCAACTGGCGGCCGCGCCGGACACGTTGGGCCGCCGACTGCGCGCGGCTCTCGCCAGGATGCAGGCCGATCGGCTGGTCGTGGTGGTCGACCAGGCCGAGGAGCTGTTCACCCTCGTCGCCGACGAACGGGAGCGGCACCGGTTCGTCACCGCCCTCGACCGGCTGGCCCGAGCCGAGGGGCCCGCGCTGGTCGTGTACGGCCTGCGGGCGGATTTCTACGGCCAGTGCTCCGGGTACGGGCCGCTGCGCGAGGCGCTGGAGCACCGGCAGGTCTTCGTCGGCCCCATGGACCGGACGCAGTTGCGCGAGGCCGTCCTCTTCCCGGCCCGCGCGGTCGGACTGCACCTGGAGGAAGGGCTCGTCGAGCTGCTGCTGACCGACCTCGGCATCGCGGTCGCCGACGCCGAGGAGGGCTACGACCCGGGGCTGCTCCCGCACCTGGCCCACGCGCTGCGGCTCACCTGGCAGCGGCGGGACGGCGCCCGGCTGACCGTGGCGGGGTACAACGACACGGGTCGCATCCACGGCGCCGTCGCCAAGAGCGCCGAGGACGCGTACCACCGCCTCGACGGCAATGGCCGGACGGCGGCCGAGGTGATGTTCCGGCGTCTGGTGCGGATCGGGGAGGGCGTCGACGACACGCGGCGGACCGTGCCCACCGCGCAGCTGACGGAGGGGCTGGAGCGCGGGACGGCCGAGGCCGTGCTGGCCGGATTCACCGCGGGCCGGCTGCTCACCCGGCGGCAGGACACGGTCGCGATCAGCCACGAGGCACTCCTGCGGGGCTGGCCCCGGCTGCGCAGTTGGGTGAACACCCGCCGCGCCGACAACCTTCTGCGCCAGCGGATCGAGGACGACGCGGCCGCCTGGGCCGGCGAGCGGCGCGACAAGGCCCGCCTGTACCGGGGCAGCCTCCTGGGCAACGCCCGCGGCTGGGCGGAGCGAGGCGGGCGGGACAGCCTCGGCCCCACCGCCCTGGACTTCCTCGACGCGTCGGTCCGGCTGGCACGTCGGGCCTCCGTCCTCGTACGCGGCTCGGTGGCGGCGCTGGTCGTGCTGACGCTCCTGGCCGTCGCCGGCACGGTCACCGCACAGCTCCAGAGCCGCCGCGCCGACGACTCGCATACGGTGGCGGAGGAGCAGCGCCGGTTGGCGGTCGGCCGGTCACTCAGGGCGCAGGCCGAGAGCCTGCGCGACAGCGACCCGCGGCAATCCTTGCGGCTCAGCCTCGCCGCCCAGCGGGTCGACCCCACGTCCGAGGGCCGGCAGGGGCTGCTCACCACCCTGCAGCAGACCCGCTTCGACGGGGCGTCGCCCGACAACGCGGTCGGGCCGGTGGACGACCTCGCCGTCTTCCTCCGGGGCGGCACCCTGCTGGCCACCAGTGGCGGCCGTAGCAGAACGGTCGAGCTGTGGGACACCTCGGACGCCGTACGCCCGCAGCGGCTCGCGGTGTTGGACGGTCTCCCCGACGCCGGGGCGCACGTCTCGCTGAGCGCCGACGGGAAGACCCTCGCGGTCGTCACCGGCGACATCGTCGGCAACCCTCCCGTGCACGAGCTGTCCCTGTGGGACGTGACGGACCCGCGCCACCCGCGCCGCCTGCCGTTCCGGCCGGACACGGTGCGGGTGCAGGACGCCGCCTTCAGCCCGGACGGCAGAACCCTGGCGGTGGTGGACGGCGGGGCGGAGGGGGTGGCGGACGACACGCTGACGCTCTGGGACGTCGGCGACCCGGCGTCGCCGCGCAGGCTTTCCGAGCCGACCGCCGCGAACGACGCCCAGGAGGTGCGGTTCAGCGCCGACGGGCGGACGCTCGTCACCGCCTCGACCGGGAGCACCAAGGATTTCTCCCTGGACCCGGGCTCCGTCACGCACACCTCGGGCTGGCAGCTCTGGGACCTGGGAGACCCGCGGCGTCCCCGCGCCGTCTTCCGCGGAGCGGGCTACACGGCGCACTCGCTCACCCTCAGCCCGACCGCCCCCGTGATGGCCGTCGCGCGCGGGAACGAACTGGTCCTGTGGCAGTTCACGGACCCGGCCTCCCCCCAGAAGATCGCCGCGCTGGAGCATCCGACCACGGTCACGCGGGCGGCCTTCCGGCCCGACGGCCGTACCGTCGTCACGGCGTCCGACGGAGGGCGGACCCACCTGTGGGACATCACGGACCCGAAGCAGCCCTCCGGGCCGACCCGCCTGTCCGGTCCTGCCGCGCCCGTCGGATTCGCGTTCAGCGGGGACGGCAACCACGTCCTCGTGGCCGACGGCTCCCGCTCGGTCCGGCGCTGGCGGGTCTCCCCGCGTACGGCGCCCAGCGCCTCGGCGTCGCTCCCCACCGGCGGGGTGGGACTCGCCGAGGCCGCCGTCAGCCCGGACGGCCGCAAGCTGGCGGTGGGCGGCTTCGAAGGCACCGTCCACCAGTGGGACATCAGCGACCCGGCCCGTCCTCGGGCGCTGCCGCCGCTGGTCAACGGATCCGATCCGGTGCGGACCCTGGCCTTCGACCGGGACGGCACCACCCTGGCGGTCGGCACGATCGCGGACGCCACCTCCACCGCCGGGCAGCTCGTGCTCTGGGACGTGTCCGACGCCGGCCGGCCGCGGCGACGGGCCGTGCTGCCCACTCCCACCGGAGTGGCCTCGCTCGCGTTCAGTCCCCGCACGGCGACGCTGGCCGCCTCGGGCAGCGAGCTCGGGGGCCGCACGTGGCTCGGCATCTGGGACACGAGCACGCCCGAGCCCGGCCGCCGGTACCTGCAGGAGTCCCTCAACCAACTGCTCGACGACACCGAGGAGACCGCACCCGTCGTACGGCGCCACTTCATCGCGGACACCCCCACCGTCTTCAGTCCGGACGGCCGGCTGCTGGCCCTCGCGGGCTCCCTGTGGGACGTGTCGGACCCGGCGGCGCCCGCCCGGGTGCGCCACGCCCCGCTCCCGGCCGGCGACCGCCGCGCGCCTGCCCCCTCGCTCATGGAGATGGACCAGGCGGCGTTCAGCCCCGACGGGCGCTGGCTGGCGGCGCCCGGCCTCAAGGACGACCACATCAGCCTCTGGCCGGTCGCTCCGGAACTCGGTTTCGCACCGGTCGGCCCCATGCCGGTGGCGAAGCCCCAGCGGATCGTCTACCACCCGGAGGGCCGCCTCCTCGCCGCCGCCGAGGAACACGGCGCCGTCCGGATCTGGGACGTCTCCGACCCCGCGGCACCCGCTCTCGCGGCGACGCTGGAGGAGACAGCGGCGGACATCCGGTTCAGCTCCGACGGCCGTACGCTCGTCCTGGTCCCCGGGCAGGGCGGCGACGTCCGGCTGTGGAGCCTCGGCGAACTCCCCGCGACCGTCACCGACCCCACCGCCCTGGCCTGCCGGATCGCCGGCACGGGGCTCACCAAGAAGGAGTGGACGACGGCGTACGCCTCCGGTGTGCCCTACCAGGACACGTGCGGGAAGTGACCGCCCGCGGACCTGGGGACTCCCTTGGGCTTACGCACGTCAGTCCGCTGCCGGGTCGGGTCCCGGGGCGGCGGCCGTCAGACGGACCGGGAGGGTCTCGACACTGTTGCCGATGAAGCTGCGCTGGCGCGGGAGGGCCGTCTCGGGCATCGCGAGGTCCAGGTCGGGGAAGCGGGTGAAGAGCCGCTCCAGGGCGACGGTGGCCTCCAGCCGGGCGAGCGGCGCGCCCACGCAGTAGTGCGCTCCGTGCCCGAAGGAGAGGTGGCGCGCGGCCGTGGGGCGGGTGATGTCGAAGCGGTCGGCGTCCGGGCCGTGGAAGGTGTCGTCGCGACCGGCGGCGGTGTAGCCGGCGAGTACGGGGGTGCCGCGGGGGATCACCGTACCCCCGACCGCGAGGTCGCGGGTGGGGTAGCGGAAGGGGAACCAGCTGACGGGGCCGTCCCAGCGCAGCGTCTCGTCCACGACGTCCGTCCAGGTGGCCCTGCCGTCCAGGACGAGGGCCAGCTGGTCGCGGTGGGTGCACAGGGCCCGGACGGCGTTGCTGATCAGGTTGAGGGTCGTCTCGTGGCCGGCGACCAGCATCAGCCGCATCGTGCCGATGAGTTCGCCCTCGCTGAGGCGGTCGCCGTCGCCCTCGCGTGCGGCGATCAGGGCGCTGGTGAGGTCCTCCCCCGGGTGCCGGCGCCGGGTGGCCGCGATGGTGCCCATGAGTTCCACCAGCTCGCGTACGGCCGCCATCGCCTCGGCCGGGGTGGTGTCGGTGGCGACGATCACCGTGTTCGACAGCTCGTGCAGCCGGCCCCGGTGCTCGGCGTCCACGCCGAGGAGTTCGCAGATGACGCCCATCGGGAGCGGGAGGGCGTAGCGCGTACGGAGGTCGGTCACACCGTCCGGGGACTCGGCCGCCGCCCGGGCGAGCCCGTCGAGGAGCTCCCCCGCCAGCTCCTCCACGCGCGGCCGCAGCCGCTCCACCTGCCGGGCCGTGAAGGCCGCGCCGACCAGGGCGCGGAGCCGGCGGTGGTCGGCGCCGTCGGCGGTGTGCATGCCCTGGGCGTTGGCGAAGACCCGCAGCGGCCAGTCCTTGGGGACGGTGCCGTCGTGCAGGGCCGGGCAGTGCCGGGCGTCCTTGGCCACCTCGGGATGGGCCAGGAACTCCTTCAAGGCCTCGTGTCCCAGGACGACCGCGCCGGGCACGCCGCCGGGGAGTACCACCTCGGCCACGGCGCCCCGGGCGCGGAGCCCGGCGTTGAGGGCGTGCGGGCATCCGCCGGCGGGGTCGACGCGGTGCGCGTCCGCGGTGTTCGAGGACAAGGCGGTTCTCCTGACCTGACGGCGTCCAGGACGCGCGAGGGCGGGGACGGAAGCTCGGTCAACTGTGCGTCCTTCGCCTCGGGTTGTACAGGACGCCGGGCCAGCCTGCCGGGCGGGCGGCCCCGCCGGGCCGTAGGGTCGGACCATGGCGGAACGGGAAGAGGGACGGACGGAAACGGTGCGGGACCTCGAAGGCAGGGTCGCCCTCGTGGCCGGGGCGACCCGGGGCGCGGGGCGGGGTATCGCGGTGCAGCTGGGCGCGCGGGGCGCGACGGTGTACGTGTCGGGGCGCAGCACCCGCGGCAGACGCTCGGAGTACGACCGGCCGGAGACGATCGAGGAGACCGCCGAGCTCGTCACGGCGGCCGGAGGCCGGGGGGTGGCCGTGGTCGCCGACCACATGGTGCCCGAGCAGGTGGAGGCGCTGGTCCGGCGGATCGACGCCGAGCAGGGCCGCCTCGACGTCCTGGTCAATGACATCTGGGGCGGTGAGCTGCTCTTCGAATGGGAGAGCACCGTCTGGGAGCACGACCTCGACAAGGGCCTGCGGCTGCTGCGCCTCGCGGTGGAGACCCACGCGGTGACGAGCCACTTCGCGGTGCCGCTGCTGCTGCGGGAACCGGGCGGGCTGGTCGTGGAGATGACCGACGGCACCGCCGCGTACAACGCGACCCGCTACCGGGTGTCGTTCTTCTACGACATCGCCAAGTCGTCGGTCCTGCGCATGGCCTTCGCACTGGGCCACGAGCTCGGCCCCCGCGGGGCCACGGCGGTGGCGCTGACTCCGGGATGGCTGCGCTCGGAGATGATGCTCGACGCCTTCGGTGTGACGGAGGCGAACTGGCGGGACGCGCTGGACAAGGTCCCGCACTTCGGGATCTCCGAGACCCCGGCGTACGTGGGCCGGGCGGTCGCCGCTCTCGCGGCGGATCCGGACGTGGCGCGCTGGAACGGTCAGTCACTGTCCAGCGGGCAGCTCGCCGGGGTCTACGGGTTCACCGACCTCGACGGCAGCCGCCCCGACGCCTGGCGCTACATGGTCGAGGTTCAGGACCCGGACCGCCCGGCGGACACCACCGGCTACCGCTAGGCCGTCTCTTTCGGCTCTTGCCGGGGAGCCCCGTCCTGGGCCCGCCTCCCCTCGACCAGGCGGGCCAGGCCGTCCAGTACGCACTGGAGGCCGAAGGTCCACACCGCCTCGGGGTCGTACGCTCCGACCGCGCTGCCGACCCGCCGGCCGAGGGGGTAGCTCCCGGGGGCCATGACGCGTTCCAGCAGCGGGGCGCTGACGGCCCACCACTCCTCGTCGCTCAGGCCGCTGTTGTGCGCGGCGGCGTCGGCGGCGGCCAGCGCGTTGGCGTGGACGAAGCCGAGCAGGTGGCTCAGCGCGGCGTCCATCTCCGGGTCGGTGAGCCCGATGCCCTCGAAGGCGGCCAGCTCCCGTTCGTACTTGCCGATCACTCCGGGGCCCAGGGGCGGTCGGGTGACGGCCAGGTCGGCGACCCAGGGGTGGCGGGCGAACAGCGCGCGGTTGTCCTCGGCGACGCGGGTGACCTGCGCCGCCCAGGCCGCCGCTCCCCCGCCGGCGGCCCCGGCGGAGTCCGGTGCGTCCTTCCCGTCCTGCATGCGCAGGTACACCCCGTCCAGCATGAGGTCGAGGAGCTCGGCCTTGCCCGGCACATAGGTGTAGAGCGTCATCGGTGTCACCCCGAGCCGCTGGGCCAGGGCCCGCATGGTCAGCGCCGCCAGCCCCTCCTCGTCGGCGAGCGCGGTCGCCGCCAGGACCACCGCGTCCACGCTGAGGCCCTGCCGGGGTCCGCGCCGTCCGCCCGGGGCCTTCGCCTCCGGCCCGGATTCCCGCCACAGCAGCTCCAGCGTGCGGGCGGGGTCTCCCGCCCCGCTCCGGTCCTTCGCCATGTACGGCCCTTCCCAGGCTCTGCTCGACGGGCGCCGCTCGCCGGTCGCCGGCTCACCCCTGAACTCACTACAGCGTATAGAGTACAATGTACAAAGTAAGCTCGCGACACCGCCACCTGAGGAGTTCCGTGCAGATCGACGCCCCCGCCGACAGCCACCAGGTCATCCAGGTCCGAGGCGCGCGGGAGAACAACCTCGCCGACATCTCCCTCGACATCCCCAAGCGCCGCCTGACCGTCTTCACCGGCGTCTCCGGGTCGGGGAAGTCCTCCCTGGTCTTCGGCACCATCGCCGCCGAGTCGCAGCGCATGATCAACGAGACGTACACGGCCTTCGTCCAGTCCTTCATGCCGAGCCTCGGCCGGCCGGACGTGGACGGGCTGCACAACCTGAGCGCCGCGATCGTCGTGGACCAGGAGCGGATGGGCGCCAACTCCCGCTCCACCGTGGGCACCGCGACCGACGCCTACACCATGCTGCGGATCATCTACTCCCGCGTCGGCACCCCGCACATCGGCACCTCCACCGCCTTCAGCTTCAACTCCCCCGAGGGCATGTGCGCCCGCTGCGAGGGCATCGGGCAGGTCTCCGACATCGACGTGGACCAGCTCGTGGACCGCGAACTGTCCCTCAACGAGGGCGCGATCACGGTGCCGGGCTACACGGTGGACTCCTGGTACTGGCAGGTCATGGCCAAGTCCGGCTTCTACTCCCCCGACACCAAGCTCAAGGACTTCACCGAGCAGGAGTGGGCCGACTTCCTGCACAAGGACCAGGTGAAGGTGAAGGTGGGGCCGAACAACTACACCTACGAAGGGCTGATCACCAAGATCACCCGTACTTTCCTCGCCAAGGACCGGGACTCCATGCAGGCCCACATCCGGGCCTTCGTCGACCGCGCCGTGGTCTTCACGGACTGCCCGGACTGCGGCGGTACCCGCCTGTCGGCCGCGGCGCTCTCCTCCCGGATCGAGGGCGTGAACATCGCCGAGTGCTCGGCGATGCAGATCAGCGACCTCGCCGCCTTCGTCCGCCGCATCGACGACCCGGGTGTGGCGCCGCTGCTGGCGAGCCTGCGGGACCTGCTCGACTCCCTCGTGGAGATCGGCCTCGGCTACCTCAGCCTGGACCGCCCCTCCGGCACACTCTCGGGCGGCGAGGCCCAGCGGGTCAAGATGGTCCGCCACCTCGGGTCCTCGCTCACGGACATCACGTACGTCTTCGACGAGCCGACGACCGGCCTGCACCCGCACGACATCCGGCGCATGAACGACCTGCTGCTGCGCCTGCGCGACAAGGGCAACACCGTCCTGGTCGTCGAGCACAAGCCCGAGGTCATCGCGATCGCCGACCACGTCGTCGACCTCGGTCCGGGCGCGGGTACGGCCGGCGGCCGGCTCTGCTACACGGGGGACGTGGCCGGGCTGCGCGCGTCCGGCACGCTCACCGGCCGTCACCTCGAACACCGCGCGCGGCTGCGGGAGTCGGTGCGTACCCCGCGGGGCCAGCTCTCGGTCAAGGGGGCGGACCTGCACAACCTGAAGGACGTGACCGTGGACGTGCCGCTGGGCGTCCTCGCGGTCGTGACCGGTGTCGCGGGGTCCGGGAAGAGCTCGCTGATCCACGGATACCTCGCCGGGCGGGAGGGGGTCGTGGTGGCCGACCAGTCGCCGATCCGCGGCTCGCGGCGGTCCAATCCGGCGACGTACACCGGGCTGCTGAGCCCGATCCGGACGGCCTTCGCCAAGGCCAACGGGGTCAAGGCGGCGCTGTTCAGCGCGAACTCGGAGGGTGCCTGCCCCCACTGCAACGGCCTCGGGCTGGTCTACACGGACCTGGCGATGATGGCCGGGGTGGCCTCGGTCTGCGAGAAGTGCGAGGGCAAGCGGTTCACGCCCGAGGTGCTCACGTACCGGCTGCGCGGCAAGGACATCAGCGAGGTCCTCGACATGCCGATGGCGGAGGCGTACGAGTTCTTCACCACCGGGCAGGCGCGGGCGATCCTGGGCCGCCTCGCGGATGTCGGGCTCGGGTACCTGCGGCTCGGGCAGCCGCTCAACACCCTGTCGGGCGGCGAGCGCCAGCGCCTCAAGCTGGCCATCAACATGGCGGAGAAGTCGTCCACGTACATCCTCGACGAGCCGACGACCGGACTGCACATGGCGGACGTGGACAAGCTGCTCGCCCTGCTGGACCGGCTCGTCGACGACGGGAACTCGGTGATCGTCATCGAACACCACCAAGCGGTGATGGCGCACGCCGACTGGCTGATCGACATCGGGCCGGGCGGCGGCCACGACGGCGGCCAGGTGGTCTTCGAGGGCACTCCGGCGACGCTGGTCGCCGAGGCGGACACGCTGACCGCACGGCACCTGCGGGAGTACGTGGGCGCCGACGCCTAGAAGGGCCGGCCCGGGCGGCCCGGCCGGCCCAGGCTCCGCCGTACGCGGAGGGCGGGAGATGTACGCCCTCCGCGTACGGCATTAGGCCGCCTGCGGGAGCCGCAGCTCGCGGTCGCCGGCGAGCGGGGCGAAGAACCGCTCCACGGCCTCGTCCGACACGTCGGCCAGAGCCGCCGGGGACCAGCGCGGACGGCGGTCCTTGTCCACGACCTGCGCCCGGATGCCCTCCACCAGGTCGGGCGCGCCCAGCGCGTGGCAGGACACCCGGAACTCCTGGCCCAGCACCTCCTCCAGCGAGCCCAGGCCCGCGGCCCGGCGCAGCGCGGCCAGGGTGACCTTCAACGCGGTCGGGGACTTGGCGAGGACCGTCCCGGCGGCCTCCTTCGCGGCGGGCTCGTCCCGGCCGAGCAGCCGTTCCACGATTCCCTCGACGGTCCCGGCCGCGTAGCAGGAGTCGATCCAGGAACGGTCCCCGGAGAGCCCGCCGGGCGCCGGTACGGCCGCGTAGCGGGGCAGTACCTCGCGGACAGGGGCGTCGGCGAGCGCGGCGGTCAGCTCCGGCAGCCGGTCCGAGGGTACGAAGTGGTCCGCGAGCCCGCACAGCAGCGCGTCGGCGGCGCCCACGGCGGTCCCGGTGAGCGCGAGGTGGGTGCCGAGCCGGCCGGGGGCGCGGCCGAGCAGGTACGTCCCGCCCACGTCGGGGACGAAGCCGATCCCGGTCTCCGGCATGGCGACGCGGGAGCGCTCGGTGACGATCCGCACGCTGCCGTGCGCCGAGATCCCGACGCCGCCGCCCATCACGATGCCGTCCATGAGCGCCACGTACGGCTTGGGGTAGCGGGCGATGCGGGCGTTGAGCCGGTACTCGTCGCGCCAGAAGTCCGCGGAGGCGGTGGTCCCGGCCTTGGCGTCATCGTGGATGGCGCGGATGTCCCCGCCCGCGCAGAGCCCTCGCTCACCGGCGCCGCGGACCAGGACCTGGTGGACGGCGGGATCGGTCTCCCACGCGCTGAGGGCGGCGTCGATGCGCAGCACCATGGGGCGGGTGAGGGCGTTGAGGGCCTCGGGGCGGTTGAGGGTGATCACGCCGACGCTTCCCGCCACGTCGAGCAGGACGTGGTGGCGAGCCGGATTCTCGACGGGGTTCTCGTGTTCGGTCTTCACGCCGGCCAGTATGTCCGGGCGCCGTTCAGGCACCCGGGCACCCCCCGGCCGGCCGTCACTGCTCGGGAGACCTGAGCGGCGCCGGGACCGCGACCTCCAGCCAGACGCACTTGCCTCCCGGAACGGAGCGGGAGCCCCAGCTGCGGGCGAGCCGGTCCACGATCAGCAGCCCGTGTCCGCCCGGCCGGCCCCGCTCCGACGCCGGCCGCCGGGTCGCGGGCACCGGCGGAGCCGGGTTGGCGTCCGTGACCTCGATGCGCAGGCGCTCGTCCGTGCAGTCCAGGCGCAGGGCGTTGGGACCGCCTCCGTGCAGGCAGGCGTTCGACACCACCTCCGACACCAGGAGCAGGACGTCGTCGGCGGCGTCCCGGTCCTCCTCCTTCACGGCCGGCAGCCACTTCCACGCGGTCAGCGCCCGGCGGGCGAAGTCGCGGCTGCGCGTCACGACGTCGGTGGCACCCTCCAGTACCAGGTACCAGGTCCGATCGGGTGACCCCGACTCTGCCATGACGCTCAGACTCCTCCGTGTCGCTACGGCCGTGTGTCCGACGCCGCCGGGGCCCCGGCCTCAGTCCCGGGGGGCCGGACCGGGGCCGCGCCCGTTCCGCCCGGCGAGGGCCTGCGCCACGTCGGCGTGCACCGGGAACAGTCCGTCGGCTCCGGTGATGTGGAACATCCGGGCCACCGGCCCGCGCAGCCCGGCCAGCTCCAGGGTGCCTCCGGTCTCCCGGACGGCGAGCCTGCCGCGCAGCAGCACGTTCAGTCCGGTGGAATCGCAGAACCCCAGGCCCGCGAGGTCCACGAGCAGTCGGGCGCCCGGGGTGACCGCCTCGTCGAGCGCCTCCCGCAGGGGCTGCGCCGTGTCGTGGTCCAGCTCGCCCGCCAGGGCGAGGACCACGCCTCCGTCCACGGGCCGCACCGCGACCGTGAAGCGTTCTGCGTCGTCTCCCGGAACCATCGGATCACCCTCCGTCCTGACCCTCACCTTCCCGGAAGGAAGGGGGTTACGCATGTCACCCGGCAGGAAGTGCGACGGGTGGGACGAGGGGCCCGCGACCGGGGACCGGGGACCGCACCGACCGCCGGGCGCGGCGGCCCCGGGACGCGCCGGCGACCCGCCCCCGCCCGGGCCCGGGGGCGGGGGGCCCCCCGGGGCCCCCCCGGGGGGGGGGCCCCGGGGGGGGCCGCAAGACGGGGAGGGGCGCCCCGG
>NZ_JBHXRU010000023.1:15520-75350 GCF_042716255.1 Streptomyces sp. NPDC058662
ACGCGCCGGCGACCGGCACCGGCGCGTCCCGGGGTCCGGGGCTCCCGCGGATCACGCCGCGGGCGGGCGCCCCGGTGGTGCCTCGAAGCTCGTGAAGGCGCTCCGCTTCGGCAGCCGGTAGGTCTCCCGGCCGGTGACGGCGTTGAGGATCGTCGCGTTGCGCACCGCGCCGATGTCCAGGTTGGGCGAGGAGACGCCGTGGCTGTGGGTCTCGGCGTTGGCCACGAACACGCGGCCGCTCACCCCTTCGGCGAGCTCGACCGAGTGGTCCAGGCGCACCCGGGGACGCCCGCGGCCGTCCCTCAGCAGCAGCTTGTCGACCGGTTCCAGGAAGGCGGGCGGCCGGTCGCGGTAGCCGGTCGCCGCCACCACCAGGTCGGTGCTGTGCTCGAAGAGCTGACCGGTGTCGCGGTGCCGGCAGGTCAGTACCGCGTGGCCCGCCGGATCCTCGACCGCGGACTCGACCGCCGTGCCGAAGCGCAGTTCCACCTCGGCCAGTCCGTGCTCCAGCTGGCGCCGGTAGAGCAGTTCGTGGATCTCTTCGAGGGTGTCGGTGGAGATTCCCTTGTGGAACTGCCACTGCTCGGCGGCCAGCCGGTCCCGTACGTCCTCGGGCAGCGAGTGGAAGTACCGCATGTACGCCGGGGTGGTCATCTCCAGGACCATCTTCGTGTAGTCCAGCGGCGCGAACGAGGAGGTCCGGGTCAGCCAGCTCACCGCGGGCCCGCCCGCCAGGTTGCGGCCGAGCAGGTCCGCGGCCACCTCGGCGCCGGACTGCCCGGCGCCGACCACCGTGACCTTCGTCGCCGCGTCGAGCTCGGACGCCCGGTACAGGTAGTCGCTGGTGTGCAGGAGCCTCGACGCGGGCAGGCCCGCCAGGGCGTCCGGCACGTACGGCGCGGTGCCGATGCCGACGACGAGGTCGCGGGCGCGTGCCGTCAGCCGGGTGCCGTCGCCGCGCAGTACGTGGACGGTGAAGCGCTCCTCGGCCTCGTCCCAGTGGACCTCCTCGACGCGGTGCGAGAAGCGCACCGCGGGGAGCCGGGCCGCCGCCCAGCGCAGGTAGTCCTCGTACTCGCGGCGGGAGGGGAAGAAGTTCTCGCGCACCGTGAAGGTGTAGAGCCGGTCCATGTCGTGGAGGTAGGTGAGGAACGACAGGGGGTGGCCGGGGGCCACGAGGGTGACGAGGTCGGCGAGGAAGTTCACCTGCATCGAGGCTTCGCCGAACATCATCCCCCGGTGCCAGGTCAGCTCCGGCCGCTCCTCCAGCACCACCAGGTCCAGGCCGTCCACGGTCGAGGCCAGCGCGGCCAGCCCCAGGTTGAAGGGTCCGCAGCCGATGGCCACCACGTCGTGCTCACTGACGGAACAGCTCATCACAGCATGTCCTCCTCGCCGCGCGGACGGATGACCAGGGCCGAGGTCTTGTCGGGGAAGGCGACCTCGCCGGCGTGGCGGAATCCGGCGGCGGCGAACGCCCTGAGCGAGGGCTCGTTCGCCACGTCCGGCTCGGCGACCACCCGCGTGCAGTGGGGGTCCGCGGCGAGCAGGCCCTCGGCGAGCGCGCGCAGCAGGGCCCGACCCAGTCCCCTGCCGGTGCGGCCCACCTCGCCGATGGCGATGTGCAGGCCCAGGTCGCGGGGGCGGTACGGGTACTCCTGGGCGAGCCGGTCGCGCATCACCCGGTAGACCTCGATGTAGGCGAAGGGCTGTCCGTCGAGGTCGACCAGTACGGGCAGGACGGCGTCCCCCGCGAGGTGTCCGGCGATCTCCTCGGCCCAGCGCTCGCGCGGCCATGCCTGGTGCCAGAAGGCGTCGATGTGCCGGGCCCGCATCCAGTCGTGCACCACGTCCAGGTCGGCTCCGTCGGCTTGCGCCACCCGGGCCGTCCACGGTCCGCAGAGCCGCGGGAGCGGCGGACCGGGGACGGCGGCGGGCGGCGCCTGGTGGTCCTCGGGGTTCGCGCCCCGGTCCTTCGGTAACGGCTGGGCGGGGTGGGCCGGGGTCATGCGGCGGCCTCCTGGAGCGGGTTGGGGGCGTCGAGGTAGACGGACTGGGCGTCGAGGGGGGCGAGGACCTCGTCGATGCCGTGCAGTCGGGTGAGCAGATTGCCCTTGCAGGGGAGGGTTTCGGCCTCCAGCCAGCGGCGGGCCAGCCGGTCGCCGTCGGGGCCGGCGGCGGCGAGGCCGGGCAGGGCGGCGCGCAGCCGGTCGGCGAGGACGGCGAGGAGGTCCCGTTCGTCCGCGAGGCCGTCGACGGCGAGGCATCCGACGACGGACAGGGCCTGGTTGCGCAGCAGGTAGTACGAGAGCCGGTCGTCGACGAGCGGGTCGTCGACGACGGCGAGGGTGGAGGACTCGGCTGCGAGGCGCCGCAGCAGGCCGGGGAGGCGGGAGGCGGCCAGGTAGTAGCCCTGGTTGTCGCGGAAGGCGGCGCCGGTGACCCGGCCCCGGCCGTCCAGGCGGACCAGGGTGTTCTGCTGGTGGGCCTCCAGGCCGATACCGGTGGCGGCGTACAGGTGGAGCATGGGTACGAGCACCTTGTCGGTGTAGTCGGCCGTCCACTGCTCGGCCGCTCCCGCGCCGAGTCCGGACACCAGGCTGCCCAGCATGCTGCGGCCGAGTCCGGGGCGGGGGGCCACCAGGCCCACGAGGCAGCGCAGGTCGGCGATGCCGCCGGGCACCTCGCGTACGGCGACGTCGAGGCCGGTGACCTCCGGTCCCTCGGGGCGGCCCGGTTCGTCCACGGCGAGCCAGGCGGGGTCCCGGGTGAGGGAGAAGCCGGGGTGGGCCTCGAAGGTGCTGTCCGCGTAGCCCGCGTCGAGGAGCCGGTTGATCTCCAGGCCGCGGCGCAGTTCCGTACGGGTCGACTCGCGGCGGGAGTTGGTCAGCCGCAGACCGAGCGAGAGCTTGAGCATCACGTCGGCGTCGGGCCGGTAGACGGTGCGCACGCTGGAGGTCGGCCACCACTCGGGGCCGAGCTCGCCGAGCGGTTCGAGTGCGCCGGAGGCGACGAGGGCGGCGATGCGCGGGCGGTGCAGCAGGTCCCGGGCCTGCCAGGGGTGGGCGGGGACCAGGATGCGGCCGTCGTCCGGTTCGTGTCCGGCGAGTTCGGCGAGGAGGGCGACGGTGTCCCGGCCGGCCAGCGAGGGGGCCTTGTCCACGGCGTCGTGCGAGACGACGGACGCGTCGGCGGCGAACCAGTGCAGCCGGAAGGATCCGCGCAGTTCGGGCGAGAAGGCGGCGGCGTCGTGGTCCGAGATGCCGTCGCGGCTCTTGGGCGCCGGGTGGTTCAAGTGCCCGAGCAGGAGGGCCTGCTCGGCGTCGAGGAAGCCGTCGACGCCGGGGGGAGGCTGCGGGTGCTCGCGGCGGTCGGCGATGAAGGAGGTGACGCGGCGCACGGACTCGGCGGTGCGTTCCACCAGGTCGGCGATCTCACCGGCCGGGACGCCGCCGGGGCGGCTGCCGCCCCGTACGGCGGCCTCGGTGGACAGCAGCGCGACGGTGGTGACGGGGTCGGCGGTCTCGCCCAGGGGACCGCCGGGGCCCTCCAGGCGGGTGGGGCCGAAGCGGTGCCAGCCGGTCGGCGAGCGGTGCGTGACCTCGGTGACCAGGGTCAGTCCCGCGGTGGGCAGCTCGATCCGCAGCGGGCCGGCCGCGACCGGGGTGCCGGTCTCCAGCAGCCAGCACCGCAGCAGGGCCTCGATGTGGGCGTGTTCGGCGGCGCCCCGGGCGTCGGGGCCGTCCAGAGGGCCGCCGGGGCCGGTGCCCGGTCCGGGACGGGGGGACGTGGCGGTGACGCTCATGCGGCGCCCTCCTCGATGAGTCGTTCACAGGTGCGTCCGGCGTCGAGGACGGCATCCACGAGGCCGTCGATGTCGCCGGTGGTGGCGGTGGGGTTCAGCAGGGTGAACTTCAGGCAGACCCGTTCGGGGCCGCCGGGTCCCCCGGTGCGGACCTCGGTGCGTCCGATGAGCGCGCTGCCGGATTCGAGCAGTCTCCGCCGCAGCAGGCCGTTGAGCCGGTCGGAGGTCGACGCCGCTGCGCCCCGGTGGCGGAACACCACGGTGGTCAGCTCGGCCGGGGCGACGAGTTCCAGTTCGGGCTCGTCGAGGATGCGGCGCTCGGCGTGCCGAGCGAGGTCGTGGCAGGTGTCGATCATCCGGGCCATGCCGGTGCGGCCGTAGGCCAGCAGGGTGGCGGCGGCCTTCACGGCGTCCGGGCGGCGCGTGGTCTGCAGGCTGCGGCCGAGCAGGCCGTCGTAGCCGGCCTCGGAGTCGTCGGCCGGGTTGAGATAGGCGACTTCGCGGTCCAGGGCGGTGAACGCGGTGGTGTCGGAGACCAGCAGCACACTGGTGGCGGCCGGCTGCCAGCCGATCTTGTGCAGGTCGAGGGTGATCGAATCGGCCAGTTCCAGGCCGGCCAGCCGGTCGGCGAGCCGTTCGGAGAACAGGGCGCCGAAGCCGTAGGCGGCGTCCACGTGCATCCAGACGCCCCGGTCGGCGGCGATCTCCGCGATCTGCGGGAGGGGGTCGACGGAACCGAAGTCGGTGGTCCCGGCGGTGGCGACGACCGCGATCGGGGTGCGGCCGGGCCCGAGTCCGTCCAGGGCCCGGGCGAGGGCCTCCGGCCGCATCCGGCGGAGCCGGTCCGTGGGGAGGGGGCGGACGGCGCTCTCGCCCAGGCCGAGGGCCGCGCAGGCCCGCTGTACGGAGAAGTGGGCCAGCTCCGAGCAGAACACGACCGGTCCGGGCAGGGCGGCGACGCCTTCCTCCCGGGCGTTGACGCCCAGCCGCAGGGCGGCGGCGTCCCGGGCGAGGAGCAGGGCGAGCAGGTTGGAGAGCGAGCCGCCCGGGGTGAGGACGCCGTCGGCGCGCTCGCCCAGTCCGGCGAGGTGGGTCAGGACGCCGATGAGCCAGCGTTCCACGGCGATGGCGGAGGGGCCGGAGTCGTACGTGTCCAGGGAGGCGTTGGTCATGCTCGCCAGGGCGTCGGCGGCCACGGCGACGGCCAGGGGTGGGGGTTGCAGGTGGGCGGTGGCCCAGGGGTGGGACAGGTCGATGCCGCTCTCGACGAGCGTGGTGGCCAGCAGGTGGAGCGCGGCCTTGGCGCCGACCCCCTCGGCGGGCAGCCGGGCGGGGCCCAGGGCGCGGGCGACGGCCGCCAGTACGTCGGCGGGTGCGCCCGGAGGTAACGGCCCGGCCGGGCGGTCGGCGCACAGGGCGGCGTCGATGGCCTGGCCCAGGGCGGTGCGGACCTCGGCGAGGCCGTCACGGGTGCCGGCGAGCAGGGACGGGGGGAAGGGCGCCGGTGCGGGCGGCGCCTCGGTGAGCGGTATCACGCTCTGGCCTCCTCAGCCTTCAGCCAGCGGATTCGGGTGCGTGCCGTTCGGGTACAGCGCGTGGCGCAGGGCCCGGTCGCCGTAGCGGGTCACCACGATGCGGTCGCGGTTCAGGCCGTAGCGCGGGATCTGGGGGGTGAGCAGGTCGTACTCGGCGAAGCGCTCGGACAGTTCGGGGAAGCGCTTCTGGAAGTCGAGGATGGTGTGGCGCACCATGTGCCAGAACGTGGTCTCGGGGACGCCGAGTTGCTCGGCGCACAGGGGTGCCAGGTAGCGGAAGTGGCCGACGAACACCTGGTCCATCACGTGCTGCCGGATGATCGAGGGGTGCTTGCGGGGCAGGACGTGGTCGTGTCCGTCGGGCTCGGGGCCGCGCTCGGGCACGTCGGTGAAGGACACGCACACGTCGTCCACGAAGTCCTTGAGGTACAGGCGGGTCGGCACGTCGTTCTCGTCGTAACCGATCAGCGTGTTCTGGCCGTGCGGGTTGAAGGTGACCCCGTACCGGTAGAGGACGTGCAGGATCGGGACGAGCAGGGTGTCGAGGAACCGCCGCAGCCAGTCCTGCGGGTCGAGGCCGGACGCGCGGACGAGTTCGGCGACGAAGGCGTCGCCGGCGTGGTCGACGTGGAGCAGTGAGGCGAAGGTGCGGACGCGTTCGCCGGGGTCCTTGCGGGCGGTGACCGAGTCCCGCCAGATGCAGCCGAGCGTCTCCAGGTGCTGGTAGGGGGCGTCCTCCAGCTTGGAGAGGTAGGGGTGGCGCACGGTGACGGAGGCGACCTCGCCGAGGAAGACGGTCCTGCACTCCTCGGTGAGGAAGGCGTCGCGCTCCACGAGGCCCCGCAGCCACTGGGTGACCACGGGCGCGCCCATGGTGCAGTGCGGGGGGATGCCGCGCCAGACGAGGGTGTTGAGGATCTTCAGCGGGAGTTTGACGTCGTACCGGCCCGGGGTGTCGACGTTGGCCATCGTGCGGATGGACTGGCCCGGCAGGTACGCGTCGGGGCTCTCGCCCAGCGGGATGATGCGCTGCTGCGCCACGTCGGCGGCGTGCAGGATCTGCACGGCGTGGTCCCACTGCCAGGGGTGGACGGGCATCCACACGTAGCCCTGCGGGTCGACGCCGGCGGATTCGAGGACGGCGGTGAAGCGGGCCCGGGTCCCCTCGTCCAGTTCGCGGGCCAGGATCTCCTGCTCGGACAGTTCCGAGGTGCCGCGGAACTCGGCGAGCCCCCGGTGGACGGCCACCCACTGGAGGGTGAGGGACTGGGCCGATTCGGGGGCGTACCGGCGTACGTCGGTGGCCGAGAAGCCTATGCGGCCCTTGTTCGCGACGAGGAGGTTGTGCCCCGTCATGCGGCACTCCAGCTCCGTGTGGCCCAGCGCCCGCAGTTCCGCCACGGTCTCGCCGCCGTGCGTGATGCGGGCGGCGTCCACGGCCAGGGTGGCGGACAGCTCGGTGAAGTACGTGGCGATGGTGGAGGCGTCGCTGCCGAGGGTGGACGCCGCTTCGAGGAGGAACTGCTGGGCGTCCCAGGCGGGTTCGGCCACGGAGTTGCCGAGCATGCTGGTGGCCGTGCGGGTGACCGACCGCGGGTCGACGCGCAGCCATCCGAAGGCGCCGACGACAGCGTTGAACGCGTACGTCGTACCGCTGTCGAGGTCGACGCGGTAGCCTCCGTCGCCGGTCTCCACCGCTTTCAGCATGTCCTCGAAGCACCATTCGCCCAGGGCTTTGGCGAGGAGGCGACGGCCGGCCTCCCGCCAGGCCGCGGGGGCCACCTCCGGGAGGGCGGGGACGGGATGGTCGGGGGGGATGGGCATGAACTGCTCCGATGTCTGGCTGGATCGGGCCGGCCGGGTGAACACCCGGACCGTGGTCAGGTTAGGTAAGGCTCACCTAATGCTCAAGGTCAACTTCCAGCCAATCATGCGATATGACGCCACATCAGTAATTTGCTTAGGTTAGGCTAACCATATCCCCTGTCTTCGGTCCGGTCTCTTCTCCGAGGTGATCCGCGGTGCCCTCACGCCGGCGCACTCCCCGATGGACGTTCGCACTCGTCAGCGCCGGCGGCGTGCTGATGACCCTGGACGTGACCGTCGTGAACGTCGCCCTCTCCGACATCTCCCGGGACCTGGACGCCGGACTCGGCAGGGTCCAGTGGACCGTGTCGGCGTACTCGCTGGCCTTCGGAGCCCTGCTCCTGACGGCCGGCGCACTGTCCGACCGCATCGGCCGCCGCACCGTGTTCGCCGCCGGCGCGGCCCTGTTCACCCTCGCCTCCGCGGCCTGCGGGCTGGCGCCCGACGCGGGCACCCTCATCGCCGCCCGGGCCGCGCAGGGCCTCGGCGGCGCCATGGTGTTCGCGCCGACGCTCGCCCTGCTCGCGGCCGCCTACGAGGGCGCCAGGCGGCAGGCCGCCATCGCCTCCTTCGCGGCCATCGCCTCCGCCGCGGGGGCGCTCGGGCCGTTGGTCGGGGGGCTGTTCGTCCAGACCCTCGGCTGGCGGTGGATCTTCCTGATCAACGTGCCCATCGGCGTTCTGGTGGTGGCCGGGGCCCTGACGCGGCTGCCCGAGTCCGCCGCGCCGGGCGGGGCGCGCCGCAGACTGGACCCGCTGGGCGCCGTTCTCGGCGTGGGCGCCCTCCTCGCCCTGCACTACCCGCTGGTCACCGGCCCCGAGGCGGGCTGGACGGCGCCGCGGGTCATGGGCTCGGCCGTGCTCGGCGTCGCGCTCGCGCTGGCGTTGGTGGCGAGTCAGCGGCGGGGCGGCGGGCTCATCGACCTGACGCTGCTGCGCGTGCGCGCCTTCTCCGGCGCCGCCGTACTGGGCTTCCTGGCACGGATGTCCAGCCTGGGAGTGCTGGCCTTCACCACGCTGTGGCTGCAGAGCACGCACGGGTACACGGCCCTCGAAACCGGTCTGCGCCTGCTGCCGCTGACCGGCAGCCTGCTGGTGGCGGGGCTGTTCGTGGCGCGGCTGCAGCGGAACTTCTCCCCCGATGTCCTGGTCGCCGGCGGCTTCGCCCTGCAGGGGCTGGGGCTCCTCGCGCTGGCCGCCGCCGGAGCGGGGGCGGGGGCGGGTGCGACGGCGACCGGTCTCGTCCTGCTCGGCGTGGGCGGGGCGGTGATCTTCCCGCCGCTGATGGGGGTGGCGGTGGGCGCGGTGCCCGCGGAGCGGGCGGGCATGGCCTCGGGGCTGACGAACGCCTGCTATCCGCTCGGCACCGCGACCGGGGTCGCGGTCTTCGGCGCGCTGTTCTCCGCCCGGCTGGAGACCGGCTCGGCCGGCGGCGCCCACCGGTCCGCCGTGGAGACCGGCCGCTTCGAGCTCCTCGATCCCGTGCTCCGTCCGCTCGCCCGGTCCGCCTTCTCCGGGGCCTTCACCGCCGTCTGCCTGGCCTCGGCGCTGGTCTGCCTCCTGGGCGTACTGGCGGCCCGCACGCTCAGGCCCGTACCGTCGCCCGAGCCCGAGCCGGCCGGATCCGGGGCCGCGGGGAGCGGGGGTCGGGGAGCGGGGACGGGCCGGCCGGCCGGGTCCCCGGCCGACACCGCACCGGGACGGCGCCGCTGACCGGCGCAGCCGCCCCGCGCGACGCCCCCGCCGCCGGGGCCGGACCACACCGGCCGCCGGCGCGGGGGCCGCCCTCACGCCTCCTGCCCCTCACGCCTCCTGGGTCCGGCGCAGGAGCCAGACCAGGTACGGCGCGCCGAGCAGGGCCGTGACGATGCCCACCGGGATCTCCGTCGGGGCCAGCAGCCAGCGGCCGAGCGCGTCCGCCGAGACGACCAGGACGGCGCCCAGCACCGCCGCCATCGGCACCATGCGCGCGCTGCTGTTGCCCACGACGCGCCGCGCCAGGTGCGGGGCGACCAGGCCCACGAAGCCCACGGCGCCGACGGCGGCCGCCGTTCCGGAGGCCAGTACGGCGCCCGCGCCCAGCACCAGCAGCCGCGCCCGGCCCAGTTCCAGGCCGAGGGCGCGCGGTAGTTCGTCACCGAGGGCCATCAGGTTCACCGGCCTCGCCGCGGTCACCAGCAGCATCGCCGCCAGGGCCGGCAGGGCGAGCCAGCCGAGCGCCGAGTAGTCGCGCGCGTAGGTGCTGCCGGCGAGCCAGCTGAGCGCGGCCGAGATGTTCATCTGCGCCCCGACCACCATGATGTTGACCAGCGCCATCGAGGTGGCGGCGGCGCCCAGTCCGACCAGGACCACGCGCGTCGGGTCCAGGCCCGCGCGGCCGGCCTCCCGGCTGCCGCGGGCGACGAAGACCACCAGGGCGAGCATCAGGACGCCTCCGATCCCGGCCGCCGCCGGCAGCGCGGCCGCCGGCGCCGAGGGGACGACGAGGATCACCAGGATCGCCCCGAGGGAGGCCCCGCCGGTCACGCCGACGAGGCCCGGTTCGGCCAACGGGTTGCGTACGACGGCCTGCACGGCGGCGCCGGCCACCGCGAGGCAGGCCCCGGCCAGCGCGGCCACCAGGATGCGCGGCATCCGGTACGCGACCACGGCCTCGGTGATCTGCTCGGCGGAGCCGAACAGCGCGGTGCCCAGCTGGCTCCAGCCGACCTCGACGTCGCCGACGCGCAGCGACACGACCATCGCCACGGCCAGCGCCACCAGTCCCCCGCCGAGCGCGACGGCGTAGGCGGGCGTCCGGCGCCGGCCGGCGACGGTGACCGCCGCCCCGGTGTCGGCGTCGCCGGTGCTCACCCTGCGCGCGAGCAGCATGAAGACGGGGCCGCCGATGAGGGCGGTCACCACCCCCACCGGAATCTCCGAGGTGTACACGGCGGAGGGCGGCACGGCGACCTGCGCGGCCGCGTCCGCCGCCAGCAGGACGGTGGCGGCCAGCACCGCCGACAGCGGCATGAGCAGGGCGTGCCGGCGCAGGCCCAGCTGGCGGACCATGACGGGCGCGATCAGTCCGATGAAGCCGATGGGGCCGGCCAGCGACACCGCCGAGGCGGACAGCAGGACCGCCAGGAGGAAGGCGGCGGGACGGACGCGTTCCACCCGGACGCCCATCGCCTCGGCGGTCTCGTCGCCGAGGGACAGCAGGTCGAGGGGGCGGGCCAGCAGCGGCGCCAGCAGCGCGCCCGCGGCGACGACGGCGCCGAGCGTGAGCGGCCGTTCGAGCCCCGACTGCATCAGGGTGCCGTTGCCCCAGAAGAACAGGCCCCGGGTCGCCTGCACGTCGAGCATCTGCAGGAACTCCGCGCCGGCGGTGGCGGCCAGGGCGACGGTCGCGCCGGCGAGCAGCACCCGTCCGGGTGTGAGCACGCCGCCCCGGCTCAGGACGTAGACCACCGCTATCGCGAAGAGGCCGCCGAGGAAGGCGGCGCCGCCGGCGGGCAGCGGGCCCAGGCTCACGCCGGTGAACGCCACGAGCACCACGGCGAGGTAGGCGCCGGCGTTGACGCCGAGCGTGTCGGGCGCGGCCAGGGGGTTGCGGGTCGCCCCCTGGACGAGGACTCCGGAGATACCGAGGGCGACACCGACGACCAGGCCGGTCAGGGTGCGCGGCAGGCGGCTGCCGATCAGGACGTCCCGGGTGCGGGGGTCGCCGCGGCCCGTGAGCAGGTCCGCGATGTCCGTGATCCCCACGCCGGAGGCCCCCAGGCAGAGGTGGGCCACGGCGACCAGGCACAGTGCGAGGCCCAGGGCGCCGCCCACGAGCAGGGCTCGCGGGCGGCGGACGGGCGGCGGGGCGGTAGGGGTCATCAGACCTTCAGGGCCTTGCCGGTCTCGTCGAGGATGTGCAGGGCCGAGAGCGGGCCGCCGAACAGCCAGGTACCGGGGTCGAGCGGCAGCGCCTTGTCGTTCTTCACGAAGTCCAGCCCCTTCCAGACGGCGTTGCCCGCGAGGTCGCCGGTGAACGGGTTGTCCTTGGCGCTGGCGACGTAGAGGAAGGTGGAGTCCGGTTCCACCTTGGTGAGGCCCTCCACTCCGACCGTGGTCATGCCCCAGGCGTCGGGAGTGCCCTGCCAACCGTTCTTGAGCCCGGCGAGGTTCAGGACCTGGGGGGCGATGGCGTCGTCGGTGAGCATGCGCACCGAGGCGGTGCCGTTGGCGGTGAACCCCTGGGCGACGGCGTACTTCAGGCCGCCCTTGCCCGCCTTGTCCAGCCGTCCCTTGAGGTCGGCGGCCGCGGCGTCGATGCGGCCGGTGACCTCGGACGCCTTGTCCGCCTTGCCGACCGCCTTCGCCAGTTCGGTGAAGTTCTTCTTCATCGTGTCGAGCTGGGGCTTGGTGGTGTACTTGAACGACACCACCGGTGCGATGTCCTGGAGTGCCTTGAGGTTGGCCTTCGACCGGTCGTCATCGATCACGATGAGGTCCGGCTGCAGGGCCCTGATCTTCTCCAGGCTCGGCTCGTTGCGGCTCCCGACGTCGGTGACGCTGTCGGCGAGGCCGGCTCCCTTCGCGGTGATCCAGGTGGCGTACCCCTTGTTGTCCGCGTTGCCCAGCGGACTGACGCCGAGGGCGACCAGCTCCTCGGTGTACGTCCACTCCAGCGTCACCACCTTCGTGGCCGGCTTGTCCAGCGTGACCTGACCCTGAGCGGTGTCGACGGTGATCTTGCCGCCGGTGGCGCCGTCCGCCCCGCTCTTCTTGTCGCCGGCGTCGCCGGCCGTTCCCGAACCGCAGCCGGCGGCCGTCAGCGCGAGCGCGGCGGCGGCGGTTCCCGTGGCGAGGGCGCGCAGAATTCTCTGCATGGTGGAACTCTCCTTGTGTGCGGGTGGTACGGGTGATCCCGTGGAGGGCGGGGCGAAGCGCGGCCCGGCCCGGGCCGGGGGCCCGAAACCGGCCGCGGGATTCAGGACGTGGTGGCGGGCGCGGCCGGCTCGGCGGCGCCGGAGCGTTGGGGGAAGCAGGCGAGGTACCCGCTCTGCGGATCGCGGACCACGTTGACCCGCAGCCCGAAGGCCCGGTCGATGACGTCCGGGGTGAGCACGTCGTCCGGGGCGCCGGAGGCCGTGATCCCGCCGTCGGCGACGACCACCACCTCGTCGGCGTACGCCGCCGCCTGCATGAGGTCGTGCAGCACCACCCCGCAGGCGATGCCGTGTTCGCGCGCGAGTCTGCGTACGACGTCGAGGACCTCGAACTGGTGGCGCATGTCCAGGTAGGTGGTGGGTTCGTCGAGCAGCACCACGCCGGCGCGCTGCGCCAACACCATGGCAAGCCAGGCGCGTTGGCGCTCGCCGCCCGACAACTCGTCGAGTCTGCGGTCCACCAGCGGGGCCGCGTCGGTGACGTCCAGCGCCCACTCGATCGACTGGGCGTCCTCGTCGGTGTGCCGGGCGAGCGCGCCCCGGTGGGCGTACCGGCCGTGGCGTACGAGCTCCCGCACCGTCACACCGGCGGGCGCGTGGGAGGTCTGGGGAAGGAAGGCCAGCTGCCGGGAGAGGGCCCGGCGCGGCAACTGGCGCAAGGGCACGCCGTCGATGCGCACTTCGCCGCCGATCGGGGGCAGGAGCCCGGCCACCGTGCGCAGGAGCGTGGATTTCCCACACCCGTTGGGACCGACCAGCACGGTGATCGCACCGGCCTTGAGGGAAAGATCTACTCGCTTGAGCACCGGGCGCCCCGCGTGCCCGACGTCAAGACCGTCCGCCACCAGACGGACGTCACTTAAGGACACCACATGCCTCCCCACGGCCGAACCGACCGCGCCACCATATAACTTAGGTAAGGCAGGCCTAAAACGAACTGTCGCCCCCTCCCCCGCTTGTGATCAGGTCGAGATCTTCCGCGCCCCCGCACGCCCCCCTTGCGCGCACTCACCACCCCTTGCGCTCAACGCACATGATCAGTCATCAGATCAGGAAGGGCCCGGCCGTCGCCCGGCCGTCAGAAGAGGGCCGGGCACGCGAACGGGGACCGCCCCCGTCCAGGAGGTCGGTCCCCGTCACCACCGCGGCCGGAGCGGCTCCGCGCTACCGCCGGCTACGCACCAGCAGGTGGAGGAAGTACGGCGTGCCGATCACAGCGGTCATCAGCCCGGCGCCGAGCTGGGCCGGCGCGATGACGGTGCGGCCCAGCAGGTCCGCGGCGCAGACGAGCACAGCGCCGAGGAGGACCGCGACCGGGACGACCCGGGCGTGCCGGCGGCCGACGAGGGCCCGGGCGGCGTGGGGCGCGACGAGCCCGACGAATCCGATCGTGCCGGCGGCGGCGACCGCGGTCGCGCTGAGCAGGACGCTCAGGACGAGGAAGCCGAGGCGGCCGCGTCCCGGGCTGATACCCAGGAGCCTCGGGGTGTCCTCGTCGAGGGACAGCAGGTCGAGGTCCCTGCGGCGCGCGACCGCGACGGCCAGGCCGAGGGCGAGCACCGCCATCAGCGGCACCACGTCGGGCAGGGTGCGCCCGTAGGTGGAGCCGGACAGCCAGGTGAGGGCCTTCGTCGCGTTGAACGGGTCGGTGAGCACGATCAGCAGGCTGATGAGGGCGGCCGTTCCGGTCGCGACGCCGAAGCCCACCAGCACCAGCCGGTTCTGCTGGAACCCGCCGCGCGCCGCGAGCCCGAAGACCAGGACGGAGCTGAGCGCCGCTCCCGCGAACGCGGCGCCGGCCAGGCTCCAGGATCCGGCCGCCGGCACGGTCGTCACGAGGAGCACGGCGCCCAGCGCGGCCCCGCCGGAGACGCCCAGGATGCCGGGCTCCGCGAGGGGGTTGCGGGTCACGGACTGGACGAGGGTGCCGGCCAGCGCGAGGGCCGCGCCGGCGAAGAGCGCGGCGAGTACCCGCGGGGTCCGCGTGTCCAGGACGAAGCCGACCGTGCGGCCGGCGTTGCCCTGCACCCAGTTGACCACGTCGCCCAGCAACAACTTGCTGTCACCCAGCAGCACGGAGGCGATCGTCACCCCGACGAGTACGGCCGCGAGTACGGCGGTGGTGGTCAGGAAGGCGGCCCGGCTCCTGATGCGCAGCGTGTCCGCCTCGGCGGCTCCCGAGCTGTCCCGGGCCCTCGTCGCCATGGCGATCAGGAACACGGCGCCGAGGAGGCTGGTGGCGACGCCCGTCGGGACGCCGACGGCCACGTCCGCCGGCACGAGGGCGCGCAGCAGCACGTCCGCGCCCAGGACCAGGACCGCGCCGGCCAGGCCGGCGAGCGGGATGCCGGCCCGGGTGCGGGCGAACGCCCTGAACCGGCGGGCGAGCGGGCGGGCCAGGGCGGGCGCGCACAGGCCGACGAAGCCGATCGGCCCGGCGAGCGTGACGGCGGCCGCGGACAGCAGGGACGCGAGGACGACCGCCGTGACGCGGGTGGCCCGCACGGGCACGCCGAGGCCCCGGGCGGCGTCGTCGCCGAGCGCCAGGGCGTCGATGCGGCGGGCGAGGAGGAGCAGTCCGACGAGACCGGCGAGGGCGATCGGCGCGACCTGGAGCACGCCGTCGAAGCCGTTCTGGGAGATGCTGCCCAGGTTCCACTTGTAGATGCCCTCGGTCTGCCGGGGGAACAGCAGGAGCAGGCCCTCGGTGAGCGCGGTGAGTCCGAGGGTGAGGGCGCTGCCCGCGAGGACGAGCCGTACGGTGCCCGCGCCGAGGCCGGACAGTCCGAGGACGACGGCCGCCGCCGCGAGACCGCCGACGAAGGCGACTCCGGAGGAGGCGAGCAACGGGAGCGAGACGCCGGTGACGGCGACCACGCCGAGGGACAGGTAGGAGCCGGCGTTGACCGCGAGGGTGTCGGGCGAGGCGAGCACGTTGCGGCTGACGGCCTGCAGGGCGGCGCCGGCCATGCCGAGCACGGCGCCGACGAGCAGGCCCGCGGCCGCCCTCGGCAGCCGGGAGGCGACGATGACGGACGTGTCGCCCGAGTCGGCCCGCCCGGTGAGCGCCTTCCAGATCTCGGGGGCGCCCACGGCGGCCGTGCCCTGGGTGATGTCGAGGATCGCGAGGCCCGCGAGGAGCAGGAGCAGTGCGGCCGCCACCGCGGCCGCCCCCGTCCGGGACGCGGCCGGCGACGGGCGGGTGGGGGCAACGGATGCGGTGACGGCCACGGTGCTACTTCGTGAGTGCCTGGACGACGGAGTCGATGTACAGGCCCATCGACTGGGGACCGCCGAACATCCAGATGCCGTCGGGCAGGCGGTGGACGTTGCCGTTCTTGACGAACGGCAGGTTGTTCCACACGGCGTCCTTGGCCAGGACTCCGGTGAACGGCGTGCTGTCCTTGTCCGTGTCGCTGCCGATGTAGGCGAACTCGACGTCGCCGAGCTGGGTGAGGCCCTCGACGTCGGTGGCCGCGAGACCGTAGCTCTCGTCGCCCTTGACGGTCCAGGCGTTCGTGAGACCGATCTTCTCGTTGACGGCGCCGAGGAGCGAGCCACCGGTGTACGGGCGGATCGAGACCTGGTTGGAGACGACGTAGCCGTCGGCGAAGGCGTACTTCGCACCGGCGCGGCCGGCGTCGGCGAGGGTCTTCCTGGCCTCCGCGGCCTTGGCCTCGAACTGCTTCTTGAGCGTGTCGGCCTTCGGCGTGGTTCCGGTGGCCTGCGCGATCAGGTCGAGGTTCGCCGTCATCCGGCCGATCGGGTCCGCGGCGTCGGCGGCCTTCAGCTCCAGGACGGGGGCGATGTCCCGCAGCTGCTTCAGGGCGGCCGCCGGCAGGTCGCTGGTGGCGATGACGAGGTCGGGCTTGAGCGCGGCGATGGTGTCCATGCTGGGCTCACCGCGGGTACCGATGTCCTTGGGCTCGTTCGTGAGCGGGACAGCGGTGTTCCAGGTCTTGTAGCCCTTGACGTCGGCGACACCGACGGGCTGCACTCCCAGCGAGACCAGGCTCTCGACGACGTTCCACTCGGTGCCGACGACGTTCTCGGCCGGCCCGGCGAGCTCCACCTTCGCGCCGGAGGCGTCGGTGAGGGTGAGGGGCTCGCCGGTCTTCTTCGCGTCGTCGGCCGCCGGTTCGGTGGTGCCGCAGGCGGTGAGGGCGAGCGCCGCGACGGTGGCGGCGGCGGTGAGGAGGAGTCGTCTCATGAGGTGGTGCTGAGCCTTTCGCTTCGCGTGTGGTGCCGGCCCATCGCGCGGGTGCGCAGCCGGCCGGTGAGGGGGTCCTCGTCGACTTCGACGCGGATGCCGTACGTGTCGGTCAGGCGCGCCGCCGTCAGCACGTCCTCGGGGGCGCCCTCGGCGATGACGCGTCCCGCGTGCAGCAGCACGATGCGGTCGGCGACGGCCGCGGCCTGGTCGAGGTCGTGCAGGACCACCCCGACGGCGATCCCGTGGTCGTCCGCCAGGTCTCGTACCAGGTCGAGGAGTTCGACCTGGTACCGCAGGTCGAGGTAGGTCGTCGGCTCGTCGAGGAGCAGTACGCCGGTCTCCTGCGCGAGGCAGCCCGCGAGCCACACCCGCTGGAGCTGCCCGCCGGAGAGGTGCTCGGCGCCGCGCTCCGCGAGGTCGGCGACGCCCGTCAGGGCGAGCGCGCGGTCCACCGCGGCCCGGCCGTCCGGGTCCGCCCTGCCCCAGCGGCCGCGGTAGGGGTACCGGCCGAACTCGACGACGTCCCGTACGCTCAGCCCGCCCGGGGTGGGGCGCCCCTGCGTCAACAGGGCGACGCGCCGGGAGAACTCCCGGGGCGTCAGGGCGAGGGCGTCCGTCTCGGTGTCGATGGTCAGCGTGGCGGTCCTGGGCCGCTGCAGCCGCGCCAGCGTCCGCAGCAGCGTGGATTTCCCACTGCCGTTCGGGCCCACCAGAACGGTCACTTCGCCGGGCCGCAAGGTGATCGACGCGTTGTGCACGACGTCGACGCCGTCGTAGGCCACGGTCACCTCCGCGGCCGACAGCACATGGCCGCGCGAGCGCGTGACCTCAGCTCTTTCTCCACCAACGTTCACATCGCGAGGTTAGCCCACCCTAAGCACTGGCTGAAATGAGGCTCCCGTTGACCGAAAAGCGACCCCTGCCACCGGCGACTCACATCAGGTCCGATCGCGCGGAGGTGCCGTCGAGGAACCCGCCCGACTGGTGCTGCCACAGTTTCGCGTAGGCGCCCTCGGCGGTGAGCAGCTCCTGGTGCGTTCCCTGCTCCACGATGCGGCCGCGGTCGAGGACTACGAGCCGGTCCATGGTGGCCACCGTGCTCAGCCGGTGCGCCACCACGAGCGCGGTCCGTCCCTCCATGAGCCGCCACAGGGCGTCCTGGACGAGGATCTCGCTCTCGGAGTCCAGGGCGCTGGTCGCCTCGTCGAGCAGCAGGACCGGCGCGTCGCGCAGGATGGCCCGAGCGAGGGCGACGCGCTGGCGCTGCCCGCCGGACAGCTTCACCCCGCGCTCGCCCACCATGGTGTCGAAGCCGTCCGGGAGCGCGTCCGCGAACTCCGTGACATGTGCCGCCTCGGCCGCGCGGCGGATTTCCGCGTCGGTGGCCTGCGGGCGGGCGAAGGCGATGTTCTCGCGGAGCGTGCGGTGGAACATCGCCGGGTCCTGCGGCACATAGGCGATCAGAGCGCGCAGGTCGGCCTGGCGCAGCTTGCTGATGTCCTGCCCGCCGATCAGGATCCGCCCCGCGTCGATGTCCGTCATGCGCAGCAGCAGCCGGGTGAGCGTGGTCTTGCCGCCGCCGGACCGGCCGACGAGGCCGACCCTCGACCCGTGGGGCACGGCCAGGTCCAGGGAGTCGAAGAGCGGCCGCCCGCCCCCGTGGGCGAAGGTCACCCGCTCGAAGCGCACGTCGGCGTCCTGGCCCAGCAGGGGTTCGGGGCGTACCGGGTCGAGCACCGTCGACGGCGTCAGCAGCAGTTCGGTGAACTGCGCGGCCTCCATCATGGAGCTCTCCAGCCGGCGGTAGATCTGGTTGAACTCGAACATGATCCGGGTCGCGTTGGTGTAGTAGGTGAAGGCGACGACGACGGTCTCCACCCCGTGCCCGCTCCCGGCCAGCGTGACGGCGAGCAGCAGGCCCAGCGCGTTGGTCAGTACGGACATCGGGGCGACCAGCGTGTCGATGCGCAGGTTGCCGTAGTCCCACGAGCGCAGCGTGAGCCGCCGCGACTCGGCGACCCGGGACCGGTGCTCGGCGGCCTCCCGCCGTTCGGCCGCGAACGCCCGGACGGTGTCCATGTTCATCAGGCTGTCGGCGACATGACCCGAGACCCGCGCGATCGCCGTCTCGCGCTCGTGGACGAGTGCCTGGCGGCGGCGGATCAGGGGCGTCACGCCCAGCGCCGTCACGGTGATCATCGTCAGGAGGCAGACGACGAGCAGGGGTTCGTACTGCCACAGCACCACCGACCCGAAGGCCAGCGGCACGAAACTGCCCACCACCGAGAACGTCAGGGTGTCGACGAACTCCTCGAAACGGGAGGCGAAGCTCAGGACCCGCTTGGTCAGGGACCCGGCGAAGTTGTCGTGGAAGAACGCGGCGTCCTTGGCGAAGAGCTCGTCCATGCCGATCACGTACATGTGCTCGATACCGCGGGCGTCGAGGCGGTTCAGGCAGTGCAGTCCGACGCGCCACAGCGTCTCCGCGAGGAGCAGGACCGCGGCGAAGCCGAGCACGTAGGGGAGCAGTGCCCCGATGCCGGCGCCGGAGTCGGCGCCGGAGTCGCCGTCGCCCGCGATACGGCCGATGAGCTTCGCGACGACCAGCGGCGCGATGTAGTGGATGCCGATGTTGCCCAGGGCCGGGAGCAGCATGGCGGGTAACGTGAGCCATCGGAGCCGTGCCAGCTCCCGGCCGTAGTAGCGAAGCGCGAGCAGTACCGCGCCCTTGCCCGGCGCCCCTTCACGAGGTGATGCAGACATTCCCATCCCAACCCTGGGTTGTCGGGCCATCAGGTCAGGAAGGGGAGTGTCCCGCAGGGACGCCCGCCGGGTCCACGCGTTTTCCCCCGCCCCACCGCCGGCGGGCGGCGGCTGCGCCGGGCGGTGGTGCGGGGGCGGGAGGGGCCTGCTCCGGGGTCCCGGGGCTGGGACGGGGCAGGTCCCGCGTCAGTTGTCGGTGTCGTCGTTGAAGCGGTTCGAGCAGTCCTGCTGCTCCTGCTGCGTCTGGGCGCTGTTCAGGCAGGACCGCAGGTCCTTGCCCTCGTCGGAGTTGAGGATGGACACGCCGACGGCGACGAGGATCCCCGCGAGGACCACGGTCACGGCGCCGAGGGTGAGGCCCGCGATGGCCATACCGCGGCCGCCGGCGCCGCCGCGGGCTCTGCGCAGGGCGGCGATGCCCAGGCCGATGGCCACCAGGGCCAGCGGGATACCCACGAACCACAGCCACAGCAGCAGGAGCGACGCGACGCCGGTGATCAGCGCGGCCACGGCGAGGCCGTTGCGCCCCGTGGCCGGTGCGGGGGCCGGAGCGGCGGGAGCGGGATGGGCGCCGGCGCCGGTGTGGTCGGAGGAGGGGTACGCGTCGGGCATGGCAGGGGTCCCTTCAGGGGCGATCGATGGGCAACTCCGCCGCGGAGCGGCGGTGTTCACCCCGTCTGCCACGGACCGTCCGCCGCAAACCCCCCTCCTCGCCCTCAGCCGGCGGCGAGCACGGAGTCGTCCAGAACCCCCGCACCGGGCAGGTGGTGGCGGGCGGCGATCAGGGCGGCGTGCACGTCGGCCGTCCCGGTGGCGACGCACAGGGCCCGCTCGACGTCCTCCATCTCCTTGCGCACGGGCGAGGCCTCCGCCCCGGCGTCGATGACGGACAGCGCCCAGTAGCGGTCGACGAGACCGGGGAGTACGGCCGGATGAGCCATCAGCACGGGTATTGCCTTTCGCCGGCGGATCGATCAAGACGGCCGTCGCCTACCCGGCCGATCGCCGTTGAACCCGCCCGGCCCCCGGAAACGAAGGAGGGGCCGTTCCAGATTTCTCTGGAACGGCCCCTCGATTCGCGACTACGAGGCGAACCTCTCGTCGGGACGACAGGATTTGAACCTGCGACCCCTTGACCCCCAGTCAAGTGCGCTACCAAGCTGCGCCACGTCCCGATGTGCCTTCGACCTGGGGTTTCCCCCGTCGCGGCGGCACATGCAGAACATTACCCCACGCCGAGGGGTGTGCACGCACGGGTAACCGCCCCGGGGGAGGATGCGGGGGTGAACGGACGGGACAGGGACGGTACGGGGCGTGCGCGCAGTGCGCGGCCCAGGGACGGGCTGGGTCGGCCGCTGCCCTACGGGGCGAGCGGAGTGGAGCGGCAGGCCGAGGGGGTGGTGCGCTCGCCGCGCGAGACCCTGCGGGAGGCGCAGCGGCTGCTGGACGCCGGCATGCCCTTTCACGCGCACGAGGTCTTCGAGGACGCCTGGAAGTCGGGTCCCGAGGAGGCGGCCCCGCTGTGGCGGGGTCTGGCCCAGCTCGCCGTCGGGCTGACCCACGCCGCACGCGGGAACGCGGTCGGCGGGGCCCGGCTGCTGCGGCGCGGGGCCGCCGGTGTCGAGGACGTGGCCGGGGGCGCGTACGGGGTCGACGTACCGGGCCTGGTCCGGTGGGCCCGGGAGCTCGCCGGGCGGGTGGAGGCCGGCGGCCCGGCCGTGGACGCGGCGCGGGAGGCACCGAAGCTGGAGCTGGAGGCCTGAGCCGTGCCAGCGCCCGCGGCCACGGGCCGGGGCCACGGGCCGGGGCCGGGCCTCGGCGGCCGGGGCGGTGGAGCGGGCGGAGCTATCCGGCCGGCTGGAGGAGGTCCCAGCGGTTGCCGTACAGGTCTTCGAAGACGGCGACCGAGCCGTAGGGCTCGTGGCGCGGCTCCTCCAGGAAGCGGACGCCCTGCGCCGTCATCCGGGTGTGGTCGCGCGCGAAGTCGTCGGTGTACAGGAAGAACCCGACGCGACCGCCGGTCTGGTCGCCGACCCGGGAGCGCTGGGCGTCGTCCTTGGCGCGCGCGAGCAGCAGCGCGGACTCCCGGGCGCCCGGCGGGCGGACCACGACCCAGCGTGAGCCGTCCGGGCGCGCGGTGTCCTCGACGAGGTCGAAACCGAGGGCCCGGGTGTAGAAGTCGACGGCCTCGTCGTAGTCGGTGACCAGCAGGGCGGTGAGGGCGATGTGTGCGGACATGGGGTCAGTCTTCCGCAACGGCGGACCGCTCGCGGGCGGGACGGTACGGGTGCCGGTCAGGGCCGCGCGGGAGCCGGGCAGAATAGCCGGGTGAAGAAGTTCTCAGTGATCGGTATCGGCGCGGGCGACCCTGACCACCTGACCCTCCAGGCGGTCAGGGCCATCGGTGCGGCGGACGCGTTCCTCATCCTGGAGAAGGGCGAGGAGAAGTCGGATCTGACCGGGCTGCGGCGCGCGATGCTCGACGCGCACGCCCGGCCCGGACACCGGCTGGTGGAGGGCCGGGACCCGGACCGGGACCGGAGCCCGGCGGACTACGCCCCGACGGTGGACGGCTGGCGCAGCGCGCGGGCCGAGATCTTCGAGCGGTTCGTCGAGCAGGACCTGGCCGAGGGCGAGACCGGGGCGTTCCTGGTGTGGGGCGACCCGTCCCTGTACGACTCCACGCTCGCGATCCTCGACGAGGTGCTGGAGCGGGGCCGGGTGGCCTTCGAGCACGAGGTCGTCCCCGGAATCAGCAGCGTGTCGGCCCTGCTCGCACGGCACCGGACCCAACTGAACCGGGTCGGACGCCCCGTCCAGATCACCACCGGGCGGCGGCTGGCGGAGGGCTGGCCGCAGGACGTCGACGACGTGGTGGTGATGCTCGACGCCCGGCACGCCTTCACCGCCCACCTGGACCAGGACCTCCACATCTACTGGGGCGCCTACGTCGGCACCCCGGACGAGATCCTGGTCTCGGGCAGGCTGGCGGACGTGGCGGGGCGGATCGAGGAGCTGCGGACCGAGGCCCGGGCGCGCAAGGGCTGGATCATGGACACGTACCTGCTCAGGCGCGGCTGACGGAACGGCCGGGACGGCCGGGACGGGACGCGAGACACCGCCGGGGACGGCCGGGACGGCAGGTACCGCCCGTCACCCGAGGAATGCGGGGAGAGCGGCCGCGAAGCGCTCGTACTCCCCCGGCCGGTTGTAGATCTGCCCGCAGAGCCGGATGCCACCGCCGCCCGCCCGGGGCCAGATCAGCACCCGCGTCCGCAGCCGCGCCGCCAGTTCCTCGCGCAGGTCGACGGCCTCCTGCCGGGTCTCGGCCGTGCCCGGCGGCAGCCGCAGGGCGCGCATGGCGAGTCCCTCGGTGTACGGCAGCGGGGTGAGCCCGGGGATCTCGGCGAGCAGGGACGCGCCGTGGGCGGCGAGGGCGGCGTTGTGGGTCCGCACCTTCGCCGCGTCGAGCCGGTGCAGGAGGTCCAGGCCCTCGGGGGCGGCCAGCCAGCCGGTGTAGTCGACGGTGGCGCGGTACTCCAGGGAGTGGGGGAATCCCCGTTCGTCCTCCCAGGACGGTACGAGGGCCCGGACCCGGTGGCGGTGCTGCGGGGCGACGGCGAGGATGCCGCTGCCGGGAGGTGCGTAGCCCCATTTGTGGAGGTTCCCGAACCAGAAGTCGGCGCCGCCGGCGAGCGGGTCGGCCAGCATGCCGGGGGCGTGCGCGCCGTCGACGACGGTGGTGACGCCCCGGGCGGCGAGGTCGGCGAGGAGTCGGGGACTCGCGACGAGGCGGGCGGTGGGCGAGCTGATGTGGTCCAGCACGGCGACCTTGGTACGGGGGGTCAGCGCGGCCAGCACGGTCTCCCGTACGGCGTCCTCGTCGGGCAGCAGGGGGTCCAGCGCGACGGTGGTGACGGTGGCGCGGCGGGCGGCCGCCGCGGTGACGGTGCCGTAGCCGTGGTCGGTCACCAGGATCTCGTCGCCGTCGGCGAGGGTGACGGCGTGGAGGGCGAGGTTGGCGCCCTCGGTGGCGTTGGAGACGAAGGCGATGCCCTCCGGGTCGGCGCCCAGATGCGCGGCGATCCGGGTCCGGGCCTGTGCCAGCCGGTCGGGGACGGCGAGGAAGAAGGCGTCGGGATCCGCGTGCGCCTGCGCCCGCAGCTCCGCCTGGACCTCCTGGACGGGGACGGGGACCGCCCCGAAGGAGCCGTGGTTCAGGTGGGCGACGGCGGGGTCGAGGCGGAACAGGGCCCGCCCGCCGGGGAACCCGTCGGGGAAGGCGGTGGAGTGCTCCGCCGTGGGCTTCGGCTCGGTCATGGGACCTCCGTGGATGCGGCGCGGCTGTCGTGGGGATCATCTCCCGCCCCCGCCGGCACCGGTACCCGGCGGGGTCCGGCGCGGCCGCGGATCCGGCCGGAACGCGCTCATCTCGCGGGCCGGGCAACCGATTTCGTCCACCTGGTGGTCTAGGGGGCGAGGAGGTGTTCGATGCAAGCCGAGCAAGAGCTCCAGTTCCAGTCCTTCGTGACCGCGCGATGGGCCCAGCTGGTGCGTACCGCGTATCTGCTGACCGGTGATCCGCATGACGCGGAGGACCTGACGCAGACCGCGTTGGCCAAGGCGTACCGCTCGTGGCGGCGCGTGTGGCGCAGCGACAACCCGGAGGCGTACGTCCGCCGGATGCTGGTCACCTGCAACAGCGACCGGTTCCGCAAGCGCCGGGTCGCCGAGCGGCTGACGGCCGAGCCGCCGGACACCGGTGTGCGCGACCCCGGCGCGATCTGGGCCGACGAGCGGAACGCGCTGATGAGCGCGCTGGCCGAACTGCCGGCGCGGCAGCGGGCCGTGGTCGTGATGCGGTACTGGGAGGACCTCTCCGAGGCCGAGGTCGCCGATGTCATGGGCTGCGCCCCCGGCACGGTCAAGAGCCAGGCCTCGAAGGCGCTGGCCAAGCTGCGGGCACATCCCGGGCTGGAGCAGGTGGTGGACGGGCCCGGCCGTACGAGGACGATGAAGCAGGGAGCGGCCCGATGACGGGGCGAGACGAGTACGAGCGCGAGCACGAGCGGTACGAGGCCGCGCGCGGCCACGCCCGCGGCCGGGGCGGCGGCCGGGGCGGCGGCCGGGGCGGCGGCCTCGGGGCCGCCCCCGGACCGGCCCCCGGACCCGGGGACTCCGCGGACCTGGGGGCCTTCGAGCTGACCCTGCGCGAGCGGCTGGCCGAGGGCGCCGGAGCGCTGCGCCCCGCGGCCCTGCCGTACCCGGCGATCGTCCGGCAGGGCCGGCGCATGGAGCGGCGGCGCAGGCTGGCGGCCGTCGGGGCGGCCCTGGTGGTGCTGGCCGTCGTACCGGCCGCGGCGGTTGCGTTCTCCGGCAACGGCGGACCGGCGGAGTCGACGTCCGTCGCGAACCCGGGCCCCGGGAACCCGTCGCCCGCCCCGCCCGCCGCCGCGCCGGCCGGACCCACTCCTCCGGCGACGGCCGGCCAGCTGGCGGACGGGATCACCCTCCAGCAGGCCACCGGGTGGCTGCAGGCGTGCCTGGACCTGCGCCGGACGAACCTCGCGGGCGGCACGGCGGACCTCGGCACGGCCTCGGACTACCGGATCCTGCTGGCGCAGCGCAGCACGGGCAACGACAACAGCCCGGGGGACGGCCAGTCCGTCGTGGCGGTCAGGGACCAGCCGACGCGGACGCGGCTCATCTGCGCCATCAAGGACGGCGCGGCCTCCGGTATCAAGACGTCCGTCGGCTCGGACCGCGAGCCGGACAGCGGGGCCGTCATCCCCGATGTGAACGGGGGCAGCCTCTACCTCCAGCGCCTCGCCTCCGAGGGCGCCTGGAGGCTCCCGTACCGGTGGGGCAGCATCGGCACGGTCGACGCGCGGGTGGCGAAGGTGACGGTCACCTACGGGGGCACCACCGTCGAAGCCGCACTCGACCACGGCTGGTTCGCCGCCACGGGCATCCTCGAACAGCGGGTCACCACCGCCCCCCGGATCAAGGGGTTCGACGCGGGAGGCGCGCTGGTCTACGACTCGCAGCAGGACACGTCGTACGCCAAAACCCTCCCCTGAGGGGTGTCCCGGCGCCGCCGGGAGCACCGGGCGGCCGGTTCGCGGAGGGACGGGGGTCCACCGCGGTCCGGCCGCCCGGCTGTCCGGCCGTCCGGCGGCGGGGCGCCGCGCCGCAGGTGGCCCGGGGTGCCGTGACGGCCGAGGGCGGCACCCGGACCCCCGGTTTCGTCGGATAGGGTCCTGAGCGCCCGTGACCCGACCGACCGAGGAGTGCCGGTATGCCTGACAGAGAGCAGCCGCCCAGCGGCGCCGCGGTTGCGACCCCCGGCAGCGGCCCGGCGGACGAGCGGATCCACCGCATACGCAGGCGTCTGGAGCGGCTCATCGGCATCGCGGCGACCGAGGGCAACGCCCTGCGGCCCCTGCGCAACGGGGACGAGATCTTCACCGCGATGCTGGACGCGATCGGCGGCGCCCGGCACACCGTCGACATGATGACCTTCGTCTACTGGCGGGGCGACATCGCACGGCGTTTCGCCGAGGCACTCGCCGACCGGGCCCGTGCGGGAGTGCGGGTGCGGCTGCTGCTGGACGGTTTCGGCAGCCGCCTGATAGAGCGGGACCTGCTGGACCGGATGAGCGGGGCCGGTGTCGAGATCGCCTGGTTCCGCAAACCGCTCTACCTCTCGCCGCTCAAGCAGAACCACCGCTGCCACCGCAAGGTCCTGGTGGTCGACGAGCAGACGGCCTTCACGGGCGGCGTCGGCATCGCCGAGGAGTGGTGCGGTGACGCGCGCAACCCCGGCGAGTGGCGCGACACGCACGTCGAGGTCCAGGGGCCCGCCGTCGACGGCATCGCCGCGGCCTTCGCCCAGAACTGGGCCGAATGCCATGCGGAGCTCTTCGACGAGCGCGACCGGTTCGTCAGCCACGAGCCCAGCGGGGGCGCCATCGTGCAGGTGGTCCGGGGTTCGGCCAGCTTCGGCTGGCAGGACATGCAGACTTTGATGCGGGTGATCCTCGAATCGGCCGAGGAGCGGGTACGCCTGGCGACCGCCTACTTCGCCCCCGACACCTACTTCATCGAGCTGCTCTGCGCCACGGCCGCCCGCGGCGTGGAGGTCGACATCCTGCTGCCCGGCCCGCACACGGACAAGCGGGTGTGCCAGCTGGCGGGCCAGCACCGCTACGAGGCTCTGACGTCCTGCGGCGTACGCATCCACGAGTACCAGCCGACCATGATGCACGCGAAGGTCATGACCATGGACGGGGTCGTCTCCCTGATCGGGTCCACGAACTTCAACCGCCGCTCCCTCGACCACGACGAGGAGGTCATGCTCGCCGTCATGGACGCCGGGTTCACCGCCACCCTCGACGCGCACTACGACGAGGACCTGAAGGCCAGTGAGCTGATCAGCCCGGACCGCTGGAAGCGGCGCTCGCTGCTGCAGCGCGCCCGGGAGACCGCGGTACTTCCCGTCCGCCGCTACCTGTAGCCGCGGACGGAGGGGGCGGGCGCGGCGCCCGGCGCCCGCCGGCGGGCCGCGCGATCATTCGCCGGCGCGGGCGAGCACCGCGTTGTACTGCGCGCCGGCGAGCAGTGCCAGGTTGCTGAACCACAGCCACACGAGGAAGACGACCACCCCGGCCAGCGATCCGTACAGGCGGCTGTAGGTCCCGAACTGCGTGTAGAGGGTGAAGAGCGCCGAGGCGCCGAGCCACAGGAGCGCCGCCAGGGCGCCGCCGGGAAACCCCCGGCGCATCCCGCGGACCCCCGCCGGGCCGGTCCGGTACAGGATGCAGATCAGGGCCGTGACGATCACCAGGAGCACCGGCCACCGCAGGACCGCCATGGCGTCCGTGCCGGGGTAGCCGGCGGCCTCGGCCAGTCGGCGGGCCAGAGGGCCGGTCGCGACGAGGCTCGCGGCGCCCGCGACGAGCAGCGCCAGCAGTACGCCCGCAGTGAGGACGAGGACGTGCGCCGCGCGCAGCGGCGGCCGCGTATCGGGCAGCCGGTGCATCGCGTGCAGGGCGCGGCGGAAGACCGCCAGGTAGCTGGAGGCCGACCAGAGCGCGCTCAGGACGCCGCTGATGAGCAGCACCCACAGGGAGGACGGCGCGGAGGTGAGGCCGTCCAGGGCCTCGCGGAGTACCGGGGCCGACTGGGGAGGGGCGTAGGAGGTGAGGTCGAGGATCAGGCGCTCGCGGGTGCCGGCCCCGGCCAGGCCCACCAGGGAGACCGAGACGAGCAGGGCGGGCACGAGCGCCAGCACCGCGTAGTAGGTGAGGGCCGCCGCGTAGTCGGCGATGTTGTCGTGCCAGAGGCGGACGGCGGTGCCGCGCAGTGCGGAGCGTGCCCGTCTCAGCAGCTCGGCGGCGCGGTGTCGCGGGGTGCTCCGGGGTGTGCGGAGCGTGTTCGTTGCCACGATGCCCTCTTGCCCGGCGCCGCCGCTCCCATCCTCCGTCCAGCGGGCGGGTGCGGCGCTCCTACCGGCCGCGGCCGCTCGTCGCCCCGTAGTACTGGAGGTCCTGGACCTCCGCCCCCGGGTTCGCGGCGTACGGCAGGGCCACGTCGGGGCCGGGCTTCCCGTCCCGTACGACCGCCGCCGAGCTGGTGCCCGGTTTCAGCGGCAGCAGTTCGGAGTGGAGGCCCGCCGGCGCCTCGTGCGTGTCCTTGGCGGAGCCGACGACGGTGCGGACGGTGGCGGGGCCGGTCAGGAAGCTGAGCACCTCCACCGTGTCCCGGGGTGCGGCGCTGCCCTTGCGCGGGGCCATGACCAGCGACTGCTCGCCGGTCGGGTCGGCGGCGGCGAACTGGGTGCGCGCGGTGAGGTAGAGGGTGTCCCGGACGATCTTCGGCCAGCTGCCCGTCTTGAACCTGGTCAGGTAGTAGGAGGTCAGGTCCAGGTAGGTGTGGCCGTTGTGCAGGGAGGGCGCGAACTGCGTGCTCTCCGAGTAGTCGTTCCACGTGGTCAGCTGAACCCAGTCGGCGCCGTCCTCGATGGCGTGCGTCCAGGTGGCGCGCAGGGTCGCGGTGTTGCCGGCCTCGTCGTAGATGCCCTGGTTGGGGCGGGCGTCCTGGATCGACACCGGCTGCATCCAGATCTTGCCCATGCCGTGGGCCCGCTGGACGTCCCGGGTGGTGCTGTCCTGGCCGACGTAGCTGCGGGTGCCCCACTCGGAGAAGCCGTAGCTGATCGGGGCGAACTCCGCGCTGTTGCCCGCGAAGTCCAGGAACAGCGGTACGAAGGCGGTTCGCAGGCCGTGCCGGTCCTTGAGCTCCGCGATGAAGCGGGTCCACCAGGACACGCTCTTCGCCTCGGCCTTGAACGGGGACACCACGAGCCGGCCGTCGGGCAGCCGGTGCGCGGCGGGCGAGGTGCCGAGCGCGGCGACCGCGTCGGCGAGCACGGCCGGGTCGTCGGTCTTGAGCGAGGTCATGTCCGGCATCAGCATGACCCTGAAGGCGGGGTCCACCGAACGGGCCGCCTCCATCAGGAGGTTGGAGCGCTCCCAGTTCTTCCCGGCGAGGGACAGCATGTCGAGGGTGAAGCCGTCGAGGCCGGCCGCGCGCGCGGTGCGTACCTCCTGCTGGAGGTTGGCGAGCTCCCAGTTGCCGCTCTTGGGCGGGACGGGCAGGGGGCGGTCGCGGAGCAGGCCGCCGTACCGCTCGTGCTTTCCGCTCTCGCCGTCCGGCTTCAGGTAGTTGCGCGTGTAGTAGTCCGTGTCCGCGCTCGCGTTGTCGAGGGAGAGCGGGTACGGGGTGAAGTAGTGGGCGAACACCAGCTTCTTGCCGGCCGCGCCGGAGCGCAGGGCGGCCGGCTGGGGCATGTCGAAGGGCAGTGCGCCGGTGGGGCGTTCGGCTCCCGTGTCGACGGGGCTGCGCGAATCCCCCCCGGCGGCCGTCCCGTTGCCGGGCGTCGGGGTCGGGGACGGCTGCGCGGCACTCTCCGCGGGAGCCGGGGAGGCGGGCCCGGGGGCGGGGTCGCTGGGCTTCGGCGCGCCGGGGCGTGGTACCGAACCGCCTTGCGCGGCCGACACGGTGAAGGGGTTCCAGGCGATGCCGGTGGCGACGGTGAGGCCGACGAGCAGGAACGCGGACGCCAGGAGCAGCAGCGGTCGACGGCCCCGGGCGGCGGATCGGCGCCGGTGCGACGCCGGACGTGGCGCCCGCTCCGCCCGCCGCTGTGCTCTCCGGTCCGCTCTCATGCTGATCCCCCCCGCATATGCCCCCCGCGTGGGGGCTGCACAGCAGTAGAGCCCATTACCGGCTCCCGGACAACCGTTCCCGGGGCGCGGAGGCGGACACGTACGTCACAGGGACCACGGGAACTACGCCGGGGGCGCCGGAGTGTCCCGACGGACCCCCGCGCCGGGGTCCGGCGGACGTCCAGAGCGGTGTCGACGCCCGGCCGGCGGCGCCGGGGCGGCGCGGAACCGTACGGGCCGCGCCGCCCCGACGGGCGGGGCGCCGGACCGGTTTGCCGGAATGCGACATTCCCCTAGTCTTCCGGCGGAAGTGGCGCATAATCGTCGTCACACGGCTCGAACCAACCCTCTTGCCGTGCTGGGACACGCATGCAATGGGGGGCATCGTGCCGATGGGGGAATCCGCGCCATCCGTGTCCGGCACGCTGCCGGCGACATCCGCGGAGCTGTCCCGGCTGCTCACCGCCGTCCGGCGGGGGCGGGTGCTGACCGTCACGGGCGGCTACCGGGAACCGCGCAGCATGCTGGTGCGGGAGATCGCCCGGCGGCTCGCGTCGAACTTCTGCGACGGGGTGGCCGTGGTCGCCATGGACCCGGCCCGGGGAGTCCACGGCGTCCGCGAGCTGGCGGCGGAACCCGGCTGCGGGCCGGGCCGGCCCTTCCTCCCCTGCGGGACGGCGGGCGCCGCCTCCTGGCTGGCCGAACGCGACACGCTGCTCGTCCTGGACTGCGCCGACCAGCTCGGCCCGGACGCCCTGGCCTGGCTGCGGAACCTGCTCGCGGTGGCCCCCGGCGTACGGATCCTCGCGGCCGGGCCCTCCCCGCTGGCCTTCGACCAGGAGCGCGTCCACCGGCTCTGAGTACACCGGTGCGGGGGCGCCGCGGGCGGCGCACGGCACGGTCGTCGACCAGCGGCCCCCGGACACGCGTCCGCCCCGGCCGGGCACGGGGCCGGCCGGGGCGGGTGCGCGCCGGGAGGGCGCGCCACGCGGTCGCGAGGATCAGCCCAGGAGGGACAGCGCCTGGTTGAACGTCGCGGACGGGCGCATGATCTCGGTGGCCTTGGCGGCGTCGGGGCGGTAGTAGCCACCGATCTCCGCCGGGGAGCCCTGCACCGCGATCAGCTCGGCGACGATGGTCTGCTCCTGCTCGCCCAGCGTCTTGGCGAGCGCCGCGAAGCCCGCCGCCAGCTCGGCGTCCTCGGTCTGCCGGGCCAGCTCCTGCGCCCAGTACAGCGCGAGGTAGAAGTGGCTGCCGCGGTTGTCGATGCCGCCCAGCTTGCGGCTCGGCGACTTGTCCTCGTTGAGGAAGGTGCCGGTCGCGCGGTCCAGGGTGTCGGCCAGCACCTGGGCGCGGGCGTTGCCGGTGGTGGTCGCGAGGTGCTCGAAGGAGACCGCCAGCGCGAGGAACTCACCGAGGCTGTCCCAGCGCAGGTAGTTCTCCTTGACCAGCTGCTGGACGTGCTTCGGGGCCGAGCCGCCGGCGCCCGTCTCGAAGAGGCCGCCGCCGTTCATCAGCGGGACGACCGACAGCATCTTGGCGCTGGTGCCCAGCTCCAGGATCGGGAAGAGGTCGGTCAGGTAGTCGCGCAGCACGTTGCCGGTCACCGAGATGGTGTCCTCGCCGCGGCGGATGCGCTCCAGGGAGTAGGCCGTGGCCTCGACCGGGGAGAGGATCTTGATGGTGAGGCCGTCGGTGTCGTGGTCGGCCAGGTAGGTGTTCACCTTGGCGATCAGCTGCGCGTCGTGCGCACGGCCCTCGTCCAGCCAGAACACGGCCGGCACACCGGTGGCGCGGGCGCGGGTGACGGCGAGCTTGACCCAGTCCTGGATCGGCGCGTCCTTGGTCTGGCAGGCGCGGAAGATGTCGCCCTTGGCGACCTCCTGCTCCAGGACCGTGTTGCCCGCGGCGTCGACGAGGCGCACGGTGCCGGCCTCGGCGATCTCGAAGGTCTTGTCGTGGCTGCCGTACTCCTCGGCCTTCTGGGCCATGAGGCCGACGTTCGGCACCGAGCCCATGGTGGACGGGTCGAAGGCGCCGTGCGCGCGGCAGTCGTCGATGACGACCTGGTAGACACCGGCGTAGCTGCTGTCCGGCAGGACCGCGAGGGTGTCGGCCTCGGCGCCGTCCGGGCCCCACATGTGGCCGGAGGTGCGGATCATGGCCGGCATCGAGGCGTCGACGATGACGTCGCTGGGGACGTGGAGGTTGGTGATGCCCTTGTCCGAGTCGACCATCGCCAGGGCCGGGCCCTCGGCGATCTCGGCCTCGATGGACGCCTTGACGGCGTCGCCCTCGGGCAGCGCGCCCAGACCGTTCAGGACGGCACCGAGGCCGTCGTTGGGCGACAGGCCCGCGGCGGCCAGGGTCTCGCCGTAGCGGGCGAAGGTCTTCGGGAGGAAGGCGCGAACCACGTGGCCGAAGACGATCGGGTCGGAGACCTTCATCATCGTGGCCTTGAGGTGCACGGAGAACAGCACGTCCTCGGCCTTGGCCCGCTCGATCTGCTCGTTCAGGAAGGTGCGGAGCGCGTCGACGTGCAGGACGGACGCGTCGACGACCTCGCCGGCGAGTACCGGTACGGACTCGCGCAGGACCGTGGTGGCGCCGCCGGCTCCGACGTGCTCGATGCGCAGCGTGCCCGCTTCGGCGATCACGGCGGACTTCTCGGTGGAGCGGAAGTCGTTCTCGCCCATGGTGGCGACGTTCGTCTTCGACTCGGGGGTCCAGGCGCCCATGCGGTGCGGGTGCGCCTTGGCGTAGTTCTTGACCGAGGCGGGGGCGCGGCGGTCGGAGTTGCCCTCGCGCAGGACCGGGTTGACGGCGCTGCCCTTGATCTTGTCGTAGCGGGCGCGGACCTCGCGCTCCTCGTCGGTCTTCGGGTCGTCCGGGTAGTCCGGGAGGGCGTAGCCCTGGCCCTGGAGCTCGGCGACCGCGGCCTTCAGCTGCGGGATCGAGGCCGAGACGTTGGGCAGCTTGATGATGTTCGCGGCCGGGGTCTTCGCCAGCTCACCGAGCTCGGCGAGGGCGTCGTCGATCCGCTGGTCCTCCTGGAGGTGCTCCGGGAAGCTGGCGATGATCCGACCGGCCAGGGAGATGTCACGGGTCTCGACATTCACACCCGCCGTCGACGCGTACGCCTGGATCACAGGCAGGAACGAATACGTCGCGAGGGCCGGGGCCTCGTCAGTGTGCGTGTAGATGATGGTCGAGTCAGTCACCGGATGCTCCGCTCCACAGTCTGCGTCTCTCGTCTGCAACATTGCTCGACATCAAGATATCTCGTGATCGGGGCTGTCTGGACAGCCCCCCTGCCGTCCGCGGCGCGAGACGCGCGTCACGCCGGAGCGCCGCCGCCGACGGGGTCCGTCGGCGGCGGCGCTCGCGTGTGCGCGGTGCGGGGTGCCGGTCAGGCGTGGACGGCCTTGGGGCTCGGGCCGTACTCGTTCGCCTGGGGCGTGCCCTCGGTGGCCATGAGCACGATGAGCCAGATGGCACCGACGAGGGGGATGAGGACCACGAAGTACCACCAGCCGGACTTGCCGGTGTCGTGCAGCCGGCGCACGGCGAGGGCGATGCCCGGTACCGCGACGGCCAGGACGTACACGTAGTAGAGGATCATCGCGGCGCCCACCGCCAGGTCGATGAGCAGGACCGCCACGGCCACCGCGAGGTTGCACAGGAAGAACATCCAGAATTCCTGGCGGCGTGCGCGACCGTTGAAGACGGCGTACTTCTTCAGGACATCGGTGTAGTAGTGCATGCGTCCCCCCGTGCGACGGATCGTCGGCCCGTCCCGCTGGAGCGGGCCGGGCAGAACTTATGCCCGCCTTACGTCACGGTCAAGCCATTGGGCGACAGCGGGAATTGGCCTCGGACCGCCCGGCGGCGGCCGGAGGCCGTCGCCGCTCGCCTCAGAGCCAGCCGTTGCGCCGGAAGCCCCGGTGGATGACGAAGCAGGCGACCGCCATCACGCCGAGGACGAGGGGGTAGCCGTACGTCCAGCGCAGTTCGGGCATGTGGTCGAAGTTCATGCCGTACACGCCGCAGACCATGGTGGGGACCGCGACGATGGCGGCCCAGGCCGTGATCTTGCGCATGTCCTCGTTCTGCGCGACGGTCACCTGCGCCAGGTGGGCCTGGAGGATGGAGTCGAGGAGGTTGTCGTACGCGCTGATCTGCTCGGTGGCGCGGATCAGGTGGTCGGCCACGTCGCGGAAGTACGCGCGGATCTCCGCCGGGATGACCGGTATCGGCTGGGTGGCCAGCTGCTGCAGCGGGCGGCTCAGGGGCGCCACGCCCCGCCGCAGTTCCAGGAGTTCCCGCTTGAGCTGGTAGATCCGCCCGGCGTCCCCCCGGCCCCCGTGCTCGCTGAACACGGCGGTCTCCACGGCGTCGATGTCGTTCTGCACCGCGTCCGTGACCGCCGTGTAGTCGTCCACCACGTGGTCGGCGATGGCGTGCAGCACCACCGCCGGGCCCTTGGCCAGCTGCTGCGGATCGGCTTCCAGCGCCTCGCGGACCGGCCCCAGGGTGCCGCGGCCGCCGTGCCGGATGGTGATGACGAAGTCCTCGCCGGTGAAGGCCATCAGCTCGCCGGTCTCCACCACCTCGCTGGTCGCGGTGAGCTCCTCGTGCTCGACGTAGCGCACGGTCTTGAACACGGAGAACAGCGTGTCGTCGTACCGCTCCACCTTGGGGCGCTGGTGCGCGTGCACGGCGTCCTCGACCGCGAGGGGGTGCAGTGCGAACAGGGCCGCGAGCCCGGCGAGCTCCTCCTGCGAGGGCTCGTGCAGGCCGATCCAGACGAAACCGTCGCCCGTCTTGCGGACCCGGCGCAGCGCCTCCTCGACCTCCCCGCAATCCTCCTGCCGCACCCCGTCCCGGTAGACGACGCAGTTGACCACCGCGCTGCCCAGGGGGGAGCGGGACGGGTGGCTGAGGTCGACGGCACGCCGGTAGCCGCGGCGCACGACCCGGCGCAGGTTGCTGAACACGGACAAGGTCGCACTCCCCTTCGGCGGCACTCGGCCCAGTGTGCCACCGCCGCCGCCCAGGTCACCGCCCGGTGGGGCGGGAGCGGCCGTACGGCGGCGGGGACGCGTGGGGGGCGGGGGCCCAGCCGGAGCTCCCAGCTACCCGTAACGGGCGCTTCAGGGTCCCAGAAGGCTGCGCGGTCAGCGCCGGCCGCCGCCGATGCGGCGGTCGTCGGCCAGTCCGGTCAGCGGGCCGAACTCGCGGGCAAGCTGGTTCCACGTCAGAACCTCGCCACAGCGGGCCGGGAAATCCTTCGGGTTGAACTCGGGCATGGTCCAGGTGCCAGTGCCCCGGTCCCGCAGCCACAGGTCCCCGTCACCGTCGACCACGGACGGCGGGACCGGTACGGGCTCGGCCTGATCGGTGGGCTCCCAGGTGACCCGGCCCGGGTGGGAAGCGCGGCGCAGCTCGGTGGTGGCCAGCCGCGCGGCCAAGTCCCGGGTGGACTCTTCGGCGTCCTTGACCGACGCCAGTCGGAATGCGTCGTCGAGTACGGGCAGGGCTGGATTCTTGCTGCGCTTTGAACTCATACGCTGACTACCTCCGGTGGGGGGCGTCACATCCGTTATGGCACCCCGTAGAGGAACACGGTATCCGAGGCGGGAGCCGGGCCCGCTACGACCACTGTCCAGAGGGAGGCGCCGGCCCACCGGGCGATCTGTGCTCTCGGGTGCTCGCTCGGTCGGCCGTCGCCGCCAACGACGAACGCGAACGACAAACGCGAACAGCAAGGGCGAACGACAAAGGCGAAGAGGACAACCCACTCTTCGCCACTCCTAACTTATAGCGCACTGGGGGGCTTGCGGCAAGGCCCCTGACCTGCGGCACAATCGCGCACTCAGGCCAGAAGCTGCAGAAATGGGAGTTTCACGAAGTGCGTGTGCCTTTGTCGACCACCAGCGCGTTCGACCTTCCCGACCACCTCTCCCCCAAGGCCGACCCCGTTCTGATCGGCGCCGACGAACGGCACTTCACCGCCATCTCCGAGAGCCTGCGGCAGTCCGTCTCCGAGCTGTCCGACCGCCTCGAAGCGGAGCGGCGGGCGCCCGGCGGCCTCGGCCGGGCCGCGATGGACCGCGACGCCGAGATCCACCGCCTCACCGCGCGCCTGCGCACCCTGCGCCGTTTCGGCCTCGACCTGTGCCTGGGCCGCGTCGTCCCGGCGGACGGCTCGGAACCCGTGTACATCGGCCGCCTCGGACTCACCGACAGCACGGGGCGCAGGCTGCTGCTCGACTGGCGCTCCCCCGCGGCCGAGCCCTTCTTCGCGGCGACGCACTCCGAGCCGATGGGCCTGGCCAGCCGCCGCAGGTACCGCTGGACCGCCGACCGCGTCAGCGACTACTGGGACGAGGTCTTCACCGCCGACGGGCTGGAGGGGCACGCCGCGCTCGACGACCAGTCCGCCTTCATCGCGAGCCTGGGCGGCACCCGGTCGGCCCGGATGCGCGACGTCCTGGCGACCATCCAGTCCGACCAGCACGCCGTCGTCCGGGCCGGGTCCCGCGGCGCGCTCGTCGTCGACGGCGGTCCGGGTACGGGCAAGACCGTCGTAGCGCTGCACCGCGCCGCCCACCTGCTGTACTCCGACCCCCGCCTCGGCCACCGCCGGGGCGGCGTCCTGTTCGTCGGTCCGCACCAGCCCTACCTCGCCTACGTCGCCGACGTCCTGCCGAGCCTGGGCGAGGAGGGGGTGCGGACCTGCACCCTGCGCGACCTCGTCGCCGAGGGGGCCGCGGCCGCGCCCGAGACCGACCCGCGCGTGGCCCGCCTGAAGGCGTCCGCCGACCTGGTGAAGGCGATCGAACCGGCCGTCGCCCTCTACGAGGAGCCGCCGACCCGGGGGACCACCCTGTCGACCCCCTGGTCCGACCTGCGGCTGAGCCCCGACGACTGGGCGGTGGCGTTCGAAGCGGCGCGGGGCGTCGCGCACAACGAGGCGCGCGAGGTGATCCGGGAGGAGCTGGTGGCGATCCTGATGGACAAGGACGACGGCGACGCCCCGCCCGCACTGCTGCGCAGGCACCTGCTGCGGGACCGGGAGCTGATCGGGACGCTCGACCGGGCGTGGCCGGTGCTCGAAGCGACCGACCTCGTCGGAGACCTGTGGTCGGTCCCCGCCTACCTGCGCCGGTGCGCCCCGTGGCTGGGCGCCGACGACGTGGCCGCGCTCCAGCGCGCGGACGCCCACGCCTGGACGGTGTCCGACCTGCCGCTCCTGGACGCGGCCCGGCAGCGGCTCGGCGACCCCGGGGCCTCGGCGCGCAGGCGTCGACACGAAGCCTCCGTCGCCGCCGAGCACGCGCGCAGGGCCGACGTCATCGACGGCCTGCTGGCGGCCGACGACGACGGGGAGGGCGCGGTGACGATGCTGAACGGGCGGGACCTGCGGGACACCCTGATCGACGAGGCGGCGCGGCCGGGCCCCGAACCGGACCTGCTGGCCGGACCGTTCGCGCACGTCATCGTGGACGAGGCCCAGGAGCTGACCGACGCCGAATGGCAGATGCTGCTGCTGCGCTGCCCGTCGCGGAGCTTCACCGTCGTCGGCGACCGCGCCCAGGCCCGGGACGGGTTCCCGGAGTCGTGGCGGGAACGGCTGGAGCGGGTCGGGCTCGACCGGATCACCGTGGCCTCGCTGAGCATCAACTACCGCACCCCGCGGGAGGTCATGGCGGAAGCCGAGACGGTCATCCGCGCGGCGCTCCCCGACGCCAATGTGCCCGCCTCCGTCCGCGGCAGCGGCATCCCCGTCGTCCACGGCTCCGTCACTGAGCTGGACGCCGTCCTGGACACCTGGCTCGCCGCGCACACCGACGGGACCGCCTGCGTCATCGGCACGGGGGGCCCGGCCGGGCGCCCGCTCCGGGCGGGGCCCCGGGTCCGGTCGCTGACACCGGGCCTGTCGAAGGGGCTCGAATTCGACCTGGTCGTGCTCGTCGACCCGCAGACCTTCGGCACGGGTGTGGAGGGAGCCGTCGACCGCTATGTCGCGATGACGCGCGCGACCCGGCAGCTGGTGGTCCTCACGAGCCCCTGACGCCGCGGGGGCCCCGCCCGCCCGCCCCGGGGGCGCGCAGGGCCTCCGCCGCCGCCTCGGCGACCACCCGCGCGACCATCGACAGCAGCGGCGAGTCCAGCTTCCACTGCTGCCAGTAGAGCGGTACGTCCATCGGCCGGCGCGGCGCCAGCAGCACCAGCTCGCCGGTCCGTACCAGCGGCCCCGCCTGCGGCTCCGGCACCAGGCCCCACCCCAGCCCGGCCACCACCGCGTCGCGGAACCCCTCCGAGGTGGGCATGGAGTGCCGTACGGGGCCGGCGCCGTCGACCGCACCTCCGGCCAGCGTGCGGACGAAGGCGTCCTGCAGCTCGTCCTTGCGGTCGAAGACGATCGTCGGCGCCTCGCGCAGCTCCCGTACCGGCACCTCCACCCCCGCGCCCGCCCCCGGCAGGTGGCGGGCGGCGAAGCCGGGGCTCGCCACCGGCAGGTACCGCGCCAGGCCGAGCCCCCGTACGGTGCATCCGGCCACCGGATCCGGGGAGGAGGTGACCGCCGCCATCACCTGCCCCTCGCGGAGCAGCGCCGTGGTGTGCGACTCGTCCTCGCGGTGCAGCTCGAAGCAGACCGGGGGCTCCTGCGGGACCCGGCTCAGGGCGGGCAGGAACCAGGTCGCCAGGGAGTCCGCGTTCACCGCGATCGGCAGCCGCACCGGGCCGGCCCCGTCGGCCATGCCCAGCTCGCTCCGGGCGTCCCGCTCCAACCGCGCCAGCTGCCGGGCGAAGCGGATCACCACCTCGCCGGACTCCGTGGCCCGGACCGGTTTCGTCCGCATGAGGAGCACCCGCCCGGTGCGCTGTTCCAGCGCCTTGACCCGCTGGCTGACGGCGGACGGCGTCACGTGCAGGACGGCCGCGGCGGCGTCGAAGGTGCCCTCGTCCACGACCGCCAGCAAGGTCCGCACCTGGTCCAGGGGAAGTTCTTCCATCACAATCGCTAAGGGTACGTAAAAATCTTTAGCTGTACTGAAAGCGGGCCGCTGTCTACGGTCGACGGCATGACACACGGCATCATCACGGCGGCCCTCGCCGGCTTCGGAACCGGCCTCTCCCTCATCGTCGCCATCGGCGCGCAGAACGCCCTCGTCCTGCGCCAGGGGGCGCGCCGCCACGCGGTCCTGGCCGTGGTCGCCATCTGCGCCGTCTCCGATCTGCTCCTCATCGCCCTCGGCGTGGCGGGCGTGGGCGCTTTCGTCACCGCCTGGCCCGCCGCCCTGACCGCGGTCGGGATCGCCGGCGGCGGGTTCCTGATCTGCTACGGGCTCCTGGCCGCCCGCCGCGCCCTGCGGCCGGACCCCGGCGCCGCCCTCGTCGCGGGGGACGCCCGGGGCGCCGCGCCCGGCTCCGCCCGCCGGGCGGTACTGGCCTGCCTGGCCATGACCTGGCTCAACCCGCACGTCTACCTGGACACCGTCCTGCTCATCGGCTCCCTCGCCGCGGACCGGGGAGACCTGCGCTGGGCCTTCGGTCTCGGCGCCGGGCTGGCCAGCCTCACCTGGTTCGGCGCGCTCGGCTACGGCGCACGGCTGCTCAGCGGCCTGCTGGCCCGACCCAAGGCGTGGCGCGTCCTGGACGGGCTCGTCGCGGCGACCATGGTCACCATGGGCGGCATGCTGCTGGCCCGTGCCTGACCGCAGCATGTCGGCGCCGGGCGCGGGACGGCGCGGGCGATAGTGCTGGGGCGGGCGGGCCGCGTGGAACGCCGCCCCGGAGCGCGGCCTTGCGGGCGCCGCCCCGCCCGCGACAGCCGACCTCAGGAGCCGCCGTGCCCGACCGCCCCTCCGCCCACCGCCCCTTCGCCGGCAGCCCTTCCGCCGGCCGCCCGTCGGCCGGCCCGCCCTCGGCCGGTCCCCCCTCCCCCGGCGGCCCGTCTCCCGCGGACGCGCGCGCCCACTACGCGGCGCTGCCCGCCCCGCTCGTCGCCGCCACCGGGATCGTCCTGGACGGCGACGGGCGGGTCCTCGTACTGACGACCTCGTACAAGACGGACCTGGAGCTGCCGGGCGGCACGGTCGAGGACACCGAGACCCCGGAGGAGGGCCTCGCACGCGAACTGAGGGAGGAGCTCGACCTGACCGTGCCGGTGGGGCGGCTGCTCGCCGTGGACTCCCGGCCGCCCGGCCCGCTCGGCCGCTCGCTCGTCGCGCACGTGCACCTCGTCGGCCCGCTGTCACCGGACGAGGCCTCGGCCCTCTCCTTCGTCGACGGCGAGATCACCGCGGCCCGCTGGCTCCCGCCCCGCGAGGCGTGCGCGGCCCTGCCCGCCCGCGTCGCGCCGCGGCTGCGGGCCGGCCTGGCCGCGCTGTACGCGGGCTCCGTCGCGCACCTGGTCGACGGGGTGCCGCAGCCGGGCTCCGCGGCTGGCCTGGACCCGTCCCGGCGCGCGGAACTGGAGCACGCGGGGGCCTTGGACGCCGCCAGCCACCGGGCGAACCGGCCCAAGGCCCTCACGTCGGCGAGCGTGCTGTTCACGGACCCCGCCGGCCGGGCCGTGCTGGTACGGCCCGCGTACGGCCGGCCGGACCGCTGGAACCTGCCCGGCGGCGGCATCGACAGCGACCTCGGCGAGACCCCGCGGGCGGCGGCCCGGCGGGAGGTCCGCGAGGAGCTCGGCCTGGACCGCGCCCCGGGCCGCCTCCTCGCCGTCAACTGGGCCCACAAGAAGGGCCGTCCGGCCCGGGTCCGCTTCCTCTACGACGGCGGGGTCCTCGACGCGTCCGCCCTCGCACGCGTCCGGCTGGACCCCGCCGAACTGCTCGACTGGCGCGCCGTCGACCGCGCGGACCTGCGGGCCCTGGTCAAGCCCTCGCTACGCCGCCAGATCGAGGCCTGCCTCGACGCGCGTGCCACGGGCGCCGGCCCGCTGGAACTGCACGCGGGCCGTGTCGTGCCCGGCGACTGACCGGACCGTGCCCGCCGGCCCGCCCCGCGGGCGCCGGGCTACGCGGGGGTGCCGGCCTCGGCGCAGCTCGCGTGGCCCCAGCGGTTCCCGTTCTTCGCGATCATCTCCCCGGCGGCGTACGGCTGTCCGCACGGGCAGCTGCCGGGGAACTTCGCCTTGATGGCCCGGGACGCGGAGGCTCGGCCCCCAGCGGCGCCGGGGGCGGCGGACTTCCGCGCGGCGCCCTTGCGGGTGGCGGGTCCGCTGCGCGTCGGCGCCGGTACCGGCATGTCCGCGTCCCCCAGGGCGGTCCCGGCGGCCTGCTGGCTCAGCGCGGCTTCGCTCGCGGCCTGGTCCGCGATGGCGTTCAGGTGGTCGCCGTCCTCGCGGTGGGCCGGTACGTACTGGAAGGTGACGTCCCGGTCGGCCAGCAGGAGGTCGATCCGCTCCACGAGTTCGCGGTTGGCCACGGGCTGGCCGGACGAGGTCTTCCAGCCGTTGCGCTTCCAGCCCGGCAGCCACTGGGTCACGGCCTTCATCGCGTACTGGGAGTCCATCCTCACCTCCACGGACGTCCCGGGGTCGACGGCTTCCAGCAGCCGCTGCAGTGCGGTGAGCTCCCCGACGTTGTTGGTGGCGCGCCCCAGCGGGCCGGCTTCCCAACGCTGCGGCGTGCCCTGGGAGTCGGCGATGACCCAGGCCCATCCGGCCGGTCCGGGGTTCCCCTTCGCGGCTCCGTCACAGGCGGCAATGATGCGATCAGACATCCCCCGATCATGCCTCACGGCGGGCGGAGCGCAGGACGCGCAGGACGAAGCCGGGGGCGAGCAGCCCCTCGGGGCGGCGGACGAGACCCTCGACCTCGCCGAAGCGGACGCTGACCGCGTCGTCGTACCGCGCGGCGCGGACGACCCGTTCCACATACCGGTTGAACAGGTCCGTTCCCGCGGGCTTGGGGCCCGTGGTGCCCGCGTAGGCGAAGTCGCCGCCGGCCGCGAGGGACCAGGGGGCGGCCACCGTCCGCGCGACCGCGTCGAAGTAGCGGCGGCCGAAGGCGTGGCTGATCCTTCCCGTGCCGTCGAGGCACTCGCCGAGCACCACGGCCTGCTGGGCCGCCGAGGTCATGCCCTGTGCGTGGATCGGGTCGAGGGCGGCGACGGCGTCCCCGAGCAGCACCCAGCCGGACGGGAAGCGCCGCAGCCGCTCGACGTGGCGGCGGCGGTTCTCGGGGAACGGGTCGGCGGCCGGCTCCGTGAGGGGCTCCGAGGCGGCCATGAGGTCCGCGACGACCGGGGAGTCCAATGAACGGGCGAAGGCGATCCGGCCGTCCTCGTCCGTGGGCGGCACCTCGCCGTTGACGCCGATCAGCGCCACGATCCAGCGGCCTCCCTCCAGCGGCAGGGCCATCGCCAGCCGTCGCAGGGAGGGCGCCCCCGTCACCACGGCCGCCTTCCAGTCCCGTACGGTCGCGCCCGCCTCGTCGCGGCGGTAGATCCGGCTCGCGTAGTGGGTCCCGACGGTGACCACGGACAGCGGCGGCGCCCCGTACCCGAGGTCCGCGATCCAGTCCAGGCTGCGGGCACCGCTCCCCGTGGCATCGACCAGCAGGGCGCATCCGAGGGTGGCACCGCCGGCCAGCCGGACTCCGGCGATCCGGGTGCCCGAGGCGTCGGTGACCAGTCCGTGCACCGGGGACCGCCCGCGCAGGGTGACATGTCCGAGGCCGGCCAGGCGTCCGCGTACCGTCGCCTCCAGGAGCGGCCGGGACATCACCGGGACGCGCAGCCCGGACGCCGGGCGGGCCAGCACGCCCCCGCCGCGGTGCCGGTGGATGTCCCGGCAGTAGTCGACTTCGGTGGCCCCGCTCCCGTACAGCTCGCGGGTGAGCCCCGGGAACCACTCCTCCAGGAGTCGCGCTCCCGCGCGCAGCAGCAGGTGGGGCTGGCGGCCCTGAGGGACCCCGGGATGCCGGCCGCCGTCCTGGCCGAGGGCGTCCCCGTCGAGGACGACGACCTGGTCGAAGCGTTCCGACAGGACCCGGGCGGCACACAGCCCGGCCATGCTCGCGCCGACGACGACGGCCGTCTCCGCCACTCTGCGGGGCTCACCACGGGGCATCCGAACACCTCCGACGAGGCCCCCGCTACGGCGGCATCCATTCTTCCACCGGAGCCGGGGACGCGCCGCCGCGGACCGCTGAGGGTCCCCGGCGGCGCGCCGCGGGACGGGCGGGGACAGGATCCCGTCAGCTCTTGCCGAGCAGCCCGTTCATCCGGTCGATCTCGGCGCTCTGGGACGTGATGATGGCGTCGGCCATCGTGGTGGCGCCCGGGAAGGCCCCGGCCGCCTTCTCCTGCTTCGCCATCTCGACGGCCCCCTCGTGGTGCTTGACCATCAGCTCCAGGAAGGCGGTGTCGAAGGCCTTGCCGGACGCCTTCGACAGCGCGTCCATCTCCGCGGCGGTCATCATGCCGCCCGCGCCGCCGTGCCCGGAGTGGTCCCCGCCGCCCTCGGCGGGCACCTGCTGCCCCCAGGAGGTCAGCCAGGCCGACAGGGTCCTGATCTCGGGGTCCTGGGCCTTCTGGATCTCGTCGGCGAGCTTCTTCACCTCGGCGGACCCGGCCCGGGTCGGTGCGAGCGCGGCCATCTCCACGGCCTGGCGGTGGTGGGGGATCATCCCCTGGGCGAAGGCGACGTCGGCGGCGTTGTGCTGCCCCCGCGCGGTCGGTGTCGCGGTCGGTGTCGCGGCCTGCGCGGACGCGGACGGCGTCGTGGCGGTGTGGCCGTCGTGCGCGGCGCCGGCCGCGCCGGAGCCGTCGGCCCCGCAGGCGGCCAGCACGAACGAGGTCGCGGCGGCCGCCACGGCGGCGGCGGCCCGGCGGGCGGGGGAACGGCGGGCGGGAGAACGGTGCGTGCTGAGGTCGGTCATGGCAGTGCGACTCCTTGGTGCGCGGCCCCGCGGGCACGCGCGTCCGTACGGAAGAGGGCGTGACGGCGCGCGGCACCCGTCGCCGGCCGGGCCGGAACGAGGGTGCCGTGCGGGCCGCGCTATATCCGCAGGATTTGCAGCTCGGCCAGGTCGGGCGGCGCGCGCCCGGCCCTGTCCGCCGCCGCCGGGTCACCGGGTGCCGGCGGCGGCGCGGGCGCCGCTCCGAGTCCCGCCGTGAGGGCGGGCGGTGCGTACGGGGCCGCCGTCCCGGTGGCGGCGCAGGTGCCGTCCGCGTGCTGGAGGTGCCCGGTCCCGCCGGATCGGTGCGCGCAGTCCCCGCCCGCGCCGTGGGCGGCACCGAGCTGCGCGGCACCGGTGTGGGCGTGCGGGACCGGGGCCGCCCCGCCGTGGGCGTGCGCGACCGGGGCCGCCGCGCCGTGGGCCGCCGCCGTCCCGTGCTCGGCGCCGACCGCCGGGGGCTGCGCCGCCCGCAGCGCCGGGCGCGGTCCGAGACCGTGCATGGCCAGGACCCCGGCCAGCACCACGAGCACCAGCAGCGCGAAGCCGCGCCCGGCGGGGCGGCGGCTCCTCGGCTGCTCGGCGGAGATCATGGGGTCATCGTACGATCCGGGGCCCGTCGGGACGCGTCGGGATACCCCGACCGGGTCAATCAGGCCGCGGTGAGGGCCGCCGCGCCGAAGGACACGTCGAAGCGGTCGCACCAGATGCTCACGCTCGAATACCGGGACAGGTCGACCTCGGGCGGGACCTCGTAGTTCTGGTCGCCCTTGTTGCCCTTGAGCTTGCCGAGGCTGACGTAGGCGCCGTCGTCGAAGACACGCCAGCCCTCCACGCCCTCCTTCACGGGCGCGTCGGTGAGCCAGACCCGCAGATCCGGACCGTTGCTGGTGTCCAGGCCCTCCAGCCGCACCGTGTGCGAGCCGTCGGCGAGCCGCACGAGCGTGACCGTGCCGCTCGTCCGGTGCTCATGGCTGATCAGCTCGCCCGAGGCCAGCACCCGCGGCTCCGCCGGCGCCGCGGACGCGGACCCCGCGCCCGACGGGGCCGGCGCCGAGGCGGCGGGCAGCGCCTCGCGCACGGTCTCGTCCCGCCACAGCTTCCACGGCTGGAACCAGTACGCACCCGCGCCCGCGACCAGCACCGCCGCGGCCACGGCGGCGAGCACCACCGGCCGACTCCACTTCCACCGACGCACCACGCGTCCCCCACTCGATCGATCGGGACCCGACCATAGCGGGCAGGATCCGAAAACGACCCGCTTCGGGTGGTGGTGATGCGGTTGCTGCCGCGCGGATGGCGGTCCGGACGAGACGTCCGTCCGCGGGTACCGCGGCGCGCGAGGGGCACTCCCCCGCGTTGCCGGGCGTGTCCGCCGTCCTCGCGGGCGCGTGACGTCGCGAAAGCCGGGCAGGTGCGGTTCATGGGCACACTGAAGAGCTGGGAGCGGGCGATCGAGCGGGCCGAACAGGTAGTGGCGGAGAAGCTGTTCGGCAGTGACGCGGCGGAGGCGGAGGTGGTGGAGGCGCTGCTCCGAACGTGCGACGAGCAGGCCGTCGTGTGCAGCTCCCACCGCACGGTGGTGCCAAACGTGTACACCGTCGAGCTGCCTCCGCCCGTGTACGCCGAGATCGGCCCCCACCTCACCGTCGTGGGGCAGGAGCTGACCGACCGGTTGGAGCGCCACGGCGAGCGCGAGGGCTACGAATGGGCCGGGCCGCTGACCGTGCGGCTCGCCGCGGCCGAACACGTCCCCAACGGCCGCTACCAGGTCCGCTGCGCCCCCATGGCACACATCACGTCCGCGCCGCTGAGCGCTCCGGACGCGTAACCCGGCGGCCCCGCCGCGACCAGACGGCGACGCCCCGCTGCAGCGCGGCCCCGGTCCGGTAACCGTCAGCCCGTGTTCCCTCAGAGCGGCAAGGTGGGACCGGCGGCCCACGAAATGCACCTCGTGTCCGGCTGCGGCGCGAGCCGGGCACCGTAGTACCCCCCCCCCAATGCCTCGGGAGCCGGTCACAACCCCCTTGGTGCGGTCGCCGCGTTCCCCCGTAAAATAGCCCGTTCCCATTCCGAGCCCTCTGCTATGATCCAAGATCATCGGCGCTGCATTTCCCGGTATGCGCCGATTGTCGTGACGTCGGTCGAATATCGACATATCGCGGTCGGATACGCGTCAAGGGAGTGCACAGTGGCGGGACGTCGCGGCTTCGCATTAACGGAGACATTGTCTCACTCGCGCCCCACCGCACCCCTCGGCGCTTTATCGACGCCCCGCCCCGTGCACCGCTACGCCCCGATCAGGCCGCCGGTCCGTGCCAGATGATGTCGCCATTGACCTGGTGCGAAACAGCCATGGACGGTGCGCCGACATCACTTCCACCGGTTGCCGCGAATCCGGCGAGCGCGAGCACCGCCGAAGCGGCGAACGCGAGCAGGAACACAGAATTTATTCGGTTGCGGACCACGATTCAATCACTCCCCGTTGCTGACTTCGACTCGAAGGCCTATCCGCTGCCCTCGGGGATCAGCTTGCCGAAGTATGGGCACTTCCCGCCACCGCAATACAGTGGCGACAAGTCGTTGGTGAGTTCCCCTCACCCTTGAACAGAGGTTGAGACCATCGAAATCCAGGCAGAAGCGACACCCAAACCCGCGATTCCCGAGTTACATGAAATTCATGTAACCATCTACAAAATGGCTCTTGAGCGCGGAGCCCTCTGGCCCGCCCTCGCCGCGGTCGACCTGGACCGATCGGCAGAGGAGGTCGAAACGGCCGTCGCCGACCTCAGCGCCCTCCACCTGCTGCGCCCCCGGGGGGTCAACCCGGCGCCAGGACCCGTGCCGGCCTCTGACTGCTACGTCCCCAGCAACCCCGAGGTGGCGGTTACCCACCTGGTCGGGCCCATCGAGGCCGACATCCGGCGGCTGCGCCGACGGGCGGACATACTCAGCGCCCAGGTCATGACAATGAAGACGGTCTTCGACGAGGCGTGGGAGAACCACCGCACGAAGGCACTGATCGAGTACCTCACCTCGCTCGACGGCATTCGCTCCGCGCTGGAGCGGGTCTCGGCCTCGGCCCGGGTCGAGGTCCTCACCGCCCACCCCGAAGTGCCGCCGGCCGAGACGTTGGAGGACGGCCAGCCGCGCACCGCTGAGACGGTCGGCCGAGGTGTCCTGTGCCGCACTCTCTACCCCCATGCCGTACTGACCCACGGCTACATGCGCCAGCACATGAGCCGCATGGCCGAACTGGGAGTGGAGTACCGCACGGTCAGCCACATCCCCGACCGCCTGGTGCTGATCGACGCCGGAGTCGCGGTGATCGCCGACCCCGAGCAGCCGGCCGGTCAGGGCGCCCTCCTCGTGCGCGACCCCTCGCTGGTCCGCCACCTGTACCGCTCCTGGGAGGGCGTCTGGAACTCGGCCCGCCCGTTCGCCGACAGGGGCACGTCCGCTCCGCGGGCGCACGCCAAGGAGGAGCTGCGCCGCTCCATCCTCCGGCTGCTCGACGCGGGCATGAAGGACGAGGTGGCCGCCCGGCGCCTGTCGATGTCCACGACCAGCTACCGCCGCCACGTCACCGACCTCTTGACGGAACTGGGCGCCCAGAACCGCTTCCAGGCCGGCAGCTACGCCCGCCGCGCGGGCTGGCTGGACGAATGAGCGGACGCCTCCGAGACGGCTGTCTCGCGTGCGGCGGCCACCACATCGGCCAACACCTCGTCGATCTCCTCGAAGGTGGTCGCCGGGTTCAGGAACACGAGCTTGAGGTGGACCTGCGGCCGGCCGTCCGGGCCGGGCGCCTTCGTACGGGCCGGCAAGACGCGGCCCTCGGCCATCAGCTTCCTTCTGACGGCGGCGTTCCAGGCGCCTTCGTCGACGACCGGCGCGGTTGCCGAGGCCCGGCACCGGAAAATCACGGTGCTGAGGATCGGGTCCGCCACCAGGTCCAGGTCGTCCGAGTCCGCGATACGGGCCGCCGCATACCGCGCCTGCGCGTGGCAGGCGTCCACCCAGCTGCCCATGCCCTTCCGGCCGACCGCCAGCAGGGAAGCTGTGATCTTGAAGGCGTCGGCGCGACGGGTCGTCTGCATCGAGCTGCCGAGCAGGGCCGAGAAGCCGGCGGCTTCGTCGTCCGTCGGGTTGAGGTAGACGGCCTGTTGGCTCAGGCATTCCATGTGCTGCTCGTCGCGCACCAGCAGGACACTCGAAGAGGCCGGGGTCCAACCGAACTTGTGGAGGTCGAAGGCGATCGAGTCGGCCAGGGCCAGCCCGTCGAGGAGGGGGGCGAGGGTGGTGGAGAACAGTGCCCCGATGCCGTACGCGGCATCGACGTGCAGCCAGACGCGCCGTTCTGCGGCGAGCGCCGCCAGTTCCGGCAGCGGGTCGAACGACCCGTGGTCGGTCGTGCCCGCGGTCGCGACCAGCGCCACCGCGACCTCGTCCGGCCCGAAGCCGTCGAGTATGCGCCGTGCCTCATCGGCGAGCATCCTGCCCCGGTCGTCCACCGGCACGCTCACCACGGCGTCCCTGCCGAGCCCGAGGAAGCCGGCCGCGCGGGCGATGGAGAAGTGGGCGGCGGCCGAGCACAGAATCCGCGGTCGGGCCCCCAGGCCCGACAGACCCGCCTGCGACGCGTCGAACGGGCCGTCCCCGCTCCGGCTCCGCGCCAGCGCGTGGTCCCTGCTGAGCAGCAGGCCCATCAGGTTGGAGATGCTGCCCCCGGGGGTCAGCGTGCCGAATGCCTCCTCGCCGTAGCCGACCCAGGACGCCATCTCCCGGATCAGCCGCCGCTCCAGTTCGAGCGCGAAGGGGCCGCTCTCCCAGGAGTGCATCGACTGGTTGAGTACGGCCGCCAGGAGTTCGGCGGCGGCGGACACGGCTGTGGGTGCGCACTGCATCCGGGACACGGCCGCCGGATGCGTCAGATCGGCCGCGGAGGCCGCGTACGCGTCGAAGAGGTCTGCCACCCGCCGGGCGGTGGGGTGGTCGGCGAGGATCCGGTCACCGTCCAGAACCTTCCGTACCGCGGCGAGGGCCGCGTCGGGCCCTCCGGCCGCGATCGGGCCCCCGCGCTTGAGGGAGGCGTTGTGGAGGGAGCCGAGGGCAGCCTCCACCAGCAGCCGGAGCTGCTCCAGGCCCTCCGGACGGCCCGCGAGGGCTGTGTTCTCGCCTGTCTCGATCACTGTGGTGGTCCTTGGTCTCGTGAGGTGAGGGGTGGGTCCCCGGGAGTCGTGCCGCGGGCCGTGCGCGTGCCCCGGATGACTCCGATCGACGCGACGCACACCGCTGTCAGGCCGAGGGCTTGCGGCAGCGAGATGGTTTCGTTCAGGACGAGCAGGGCGACGAGTGCGCCAATGGCCGGTTCCAGGCTCAGCAGCACTCCGAAGACGAGGGCGGACACCCGGCGCAGCGTCTCCATCTCGCAGGTGTACGGCACCAGCGACGACAGCATCGCGATACCGAATCCCAAGGCCAGCACGGTCGGCCGGCCGAGCGCGGAACCCCCTTCGGCCAGTCCCATCGGCAGCGTGCACAGCATGCCGAACGCCATCGCCAGGGCCAGGCCGTCACCGCCGGGCAGCAGTTTCCCGACCCGTGCCGACAGCGGTACGTAGGAACCCCAGAACACGGCACAGGCCAGTGCGATCAGCAGCCCGGTGGCGCCCGCGGCGCCGCCCTGCCAACCCAGCAGCGCGATGCCGCAGGCCGCGAGCACGGTCCACAGCCTGTCGCGCACCCGTCGCGACGCCAACGCCGCGACGGTGAGCGGGCCGGCCATGCCGACGGTCAGCGCCACTCCTACGGGCAGCCGGGCCATGGCGAGGTAGAAGCACATGTTCATGCCGGCGATGGCGACCCCGAGCCCGACGACCGCGCCCGCCGTGCGCCGGTCCAGGCGTAGTGAGGGGCGCCGCCACAGCAGCAGCACGACCGCGGCGAAGCCAAGCCGTAGCACCGTCATGGACGCGGGGCCCACCGTGCCGAACAGCTGCTTGGCGAAGGCCGCGCCGAGCTGGGTACTGACCATCCCGACGAACATGAGGGCCGGTGCCGGGACAGCACCGAGGCCCCGGCGCGCGGGTCCGGACGCGGCAGGGCCGGCCGACGCCTCGGCCCTGGTGTCGACGCTCGTGCCGGAGCCCTTCACGGTGTGAGCAGGACCTTGCCCGTAGTGGTCCGGCCCTCCAGGAGCTCATGCGCCCGTGGGGCGTCGGCAAGTGGCAGTTCCGCGTGCACGCTCGGCCGTACGACGCCACGGGCCACGTAGCCGAACAGCTCGGCCGCCGCGGCCCGGAGCGACGCGGCGTCCGGGACGTGGTCTGCCAGTGTGGGCCGGGTCAGGTAGAGGGATCCGGACATGCGAAGGAGCTCCACGTCGAACGGCGGTACGGGACCGCCGGACAGCCCGCAGACGACCAGGGTGCCGCGGCGACGCAAAGCCTTGACGCTGCTGCGGTAGGTCGGCGCGCCCACCGAGTCGTAGACGACATGCGCGCCCTCGCCGCCGGTGACCTCGCGCACGCCGGTCTCGAAGTCCCCGTAGGACAGCGTGTGGTGGGCACCGGCGGCGACGGCCGTTCGCCGCTTGGATTCGCTGGAGGCGACGGCCACCACCGTGGCGCCGCGGTGCGCGGCCAGCTGGACGAGCAGCTGGCCCAGGCCTCCGGCCGCCGCGAGGACGACCACCGTCTCGCCCGACGCCACGGCGTGCGTGGTGTGGGTCAGATAGTGAGCGGCGAGCCCCTGGAGGAGTACCGCCGCCGCGTCGGACAGGGCGACGTCGTCGGGGACGCGCACCAGCTTCGAGGCCGGTACGGCGGTGTACTGGGCGTAGGCGCCCAGCTGGGTCGCATAGGCGACCCGGTCGCCGGGCGCGAAGTCCTCGACCCCGACGCCCACAGCGGTGACGGTGCCGGCCGCCTCCTGACCCGGCACGAGGGGGTACGCCGCGGGATAGGTCCCGTTGCGGTAGTAGACGTCGATGAAGTTCAGGCCCACGGCCGCGTTGCGCACGACGACCTGGCCCGGCAGGGCGGCCGGTTCGGGCAGGTCGGTGGCGACGAGGGCGGCGGGGCCGCCGGGGGTGGTGACATGGAGAGCGCGCATCAGATCCTCGGTTCGGCGGGTGCGGGTACGGGCGCCGTCTCCCGGAAGACAGTGCGGAAGTAGTTTATGTCGCCTGTGAGTTGGTCCATCAGTGTGTCGAGGCCCGAGGCGGGCCCGTCTCCGGAGTGCAGCAGTTCGTCGTTGCGGCCGCTCTGCGCCGCCGAGAAGGGCAGCGCGCCGGCCGACAGGTAGCGGATGGCGCCGGTCGCGTCCCTGCGCGGGATGATCTCGGAGCGTGCGTAGCGGCTGGCGCTGAACGGGATGTCCAACCGTCCCTCCTCGAACGCGCCGGTGATGGCCGCGATCAGGTCGTCGCTCTCCAACAGCGGATCGACGAGGTCCGCGACCTCGGCGAGGATCCACCGCATCTCCTCGGCCACCTGAACCTCGTCTACCGTGATGAAGTCGAGCAGCGAGGAGTTCGCCCGGTCGGCCAGGCGCAGACCCGCCACGTTCGCCTCGGTGTCCGGGATCCCGTATGCCTCCTGGTACGTCTTGGTGATCAGTTTGGACGCCCCGCCGAGCCGGGCGACGAGCGCCCCGTAGAAGATCAGGTCTTCGGCGTTGCCGCGCTCGCGAGGGAACACACCCATGAACTCGTGCAGCACCGCGTGGACTTGTGTACCGGCGGGCAGGTAGCGCTCGGCGAGCACCGCGATGCTGCGCAGCGCGGCGACGTCCTGGGGCAGGTTGCCGCCCTGCGGGTAGGCCACGGAGACGCAGCGCACGCCCGCGCGGGCGGCGAGCACCGCCTCCAGCACACTGATGGCGAGGCTGATGGAGGGGGGTACGAGCACGGCGGTCAGGGTGCCGAACAGCTCACGGTCGATGACCACACCGAGCTCGGCGAGCTCCCCGCAGCGGCGGTCGACGTCCTGCCATGCACTGAGGGACTCGGCGAGCGGCACGGCCTTGGAGTACGGCAGATTGTAGGAGATGCCACCGCCCTCGAACGAGGTGATGCCGGAGGCGACGGAGACGTCGAAGAGGGTCCGGGCGTCCGGAGAACCATGCCGGACCTCCAGGGGCGCCGCGACCAGCTCGTTGAGTTCTCTGCCGCGGCGCCAGCCGTGGGCGACCAGGGGGTATCCGTTCAGATCACCGGGGCGCAGGTTGAGCGTGCGCAGCGCCTCCTCGAACCGCTTCAGGCGGGTGTGGGAATCGATGGTGAGCGTGAGGACGTCGGGCCGCGCCCGCGCCTCCAGAGCCGCGAGGAGGTCCATCATCTCCGCATGGCCGCCGACACCGCAGCGGGGCTGAATGGCCACCCGGCCCCGGGCGCGGCAGTCGGCGAGGACCTCGGCGGCCGTGGGCTTGCCGAGCGAGGCGATGTACGCGGCGGACTCCGCCGGCGTCGGCAGACCGCTCACGCCGCCGGGGGCGTCACCGCTGCTGCGCACCCCGCCGAGCGGCGGCAGTGAGGTCAGGCTCATGACGCCGCCAGGCCGGCGGCCACGGGCCGCAGGCGGGACGCACGCAGCGCGTCGAGGAGCGCGGGCAGCTCGGCCGGTTCGGACAGGATGTGGTCCACCCCGGCGGCGTAGAGCCGGTCGTGGGAGGAGGAGTCCTTGTGGCTTCCCACCGACAGGTTGCCGCCGACGACGACCGGGCAGGTGATCCGGCCGGACTGCTTGGCCCGGTCCAGCCCCCGCAGGTCCTCGTGGACATGGCCGTTGAGGCTGCCGATGACGACGGCCTCGGCGTGCGGGTGCTCCTCGCAGGCTTGGGCGAACTCCTCCACGGACGTGCAGGTGCCGAGGTTGACGACGTCGAACCCCAACCCGCGCAGCGAGTAGGAAATGAGGTGGTTGGCCACCGCGTGGCTGTCGCTGGCCGCCACTCCGAGGATGACCGTACGGGAGAGGGTGTGCTGGTCGGGCGTGGTCCGCATCGCAGAGTCCTGTACTGGGTTCGGTCGGATCGGTGGAGTCGGGTGGCCGGCCGGCTCGGTCGGCCGGGTCGGGGCGCGGTCAGTCATCGAAGGCGGCGAACAGTTCGCGCTTGCTCACGGACCTCAGCCGGCTGACGTCGAATTCGGCGGGGTCGGCAGCGGTCAGCGAGTCGAAGACGTGGCTGATGGCGGGGACCAGCCCCCACACCTCCTGGTACGGAGGCCGGCCGGGTCCGCCGCGCTCGGCGTCCTGCTGCCGGACGAAGAGGTAGTTCGCCCAGTCGGGGCTGCGCGGGTGCAGGTGGTGGTAGTCGTGCACCACCGTGTCGCCGGTCAGGACGAGGTAGCGGGACGGGGCGTGCACGAACAGCAACCGCGCCGTCCAGCGCGTCCAGGCCAGGGCGCGCCGCACGGCCGGCAGCCGGTGCGAGGGAACCGGCTCGCCGATGAAGATGGCGTTGGTCAGCGACGCGAAGTAGGCCCGGCTGTGACGGTCTTCGACGCCGGCCTTCGGGAAGGTGTGCTTCACGCACAGCCGTAGGGTGTTGCTGATCTGGAACAGCGGGACGAGCGGTACGAACCAGACGACGAGCAGGGCCGCCCAGGTGCCCGTGGGCACGGTCACGGCGATGGCCGTTCCGTACAGGCAGAGCGCCGAGACCTTCTCGCTGCGTGCGGACTCCGTGAGGAAGGACCGCACGCGCGAGACGGCGAAGGCGAAGTGGAAGCGGGGTGATACGAGCTTGCCCAGCAGTCGGCGCCACATCTGGCGTCGGGTCAGACCCGGGTGCATGCCCAGGCTGACCAGGAAGGCCTGCACCGTCGGGTCCTGCAGGGTCATGTGATGGGTCGCGTGGTGGTCGCTGACATGCTCGCGGCTGTACCGCTGGAAGTTCTGGATGACGAGCAGGCTCGATACGGCGTGGCCGATGATCCGGTCCGGTTTACGGCGCCGGTACATGTTCCGGTGCGAGCACTGGTGGTAGACCATCATCCGGAGGTTTCGCATCCCGTGCAGGGTCACGGCCCAGCCCGGCAGGAGGAGCAGCAGCCAGGCGCCGCCCAGTGCGTAGCCAACCGTACTGAGCAAGGCGCCGGCAACCATGGACGCGGTGGCTGTGACCAGGTGGAACGTAGGGGTCCAGCCGAGGGACCGCTGTCCGGGCAGCGCCTTGCCCGTGAAGATCGTCAGCGGGTACTGCAGGAAGCCGGGAAGCACGGTCATGGACTCGCGCGGGTCGGACGCCTCGGCGACCGGGCCGGGGGTGGACAGGGCGTCCGCGTTGATGACAGCCATGGGGTACTCCTGGAGCGAGCAGGCGGAAGGGGGGCCGGAAGACGGGGGCACGCTTCTCACTACTCCACGACGCGTACCGTCGCGGAGCCCAGCAAGCGACACTGGCAGGCGAGCCGGTAGGTGCCGTCCGTCCTGCCCAAGTCCTCAAGGAAGTCCGTCTCGTCGAGGTCGGCTTCCCCGAGCGAGCGGAAGCCGTCGATGACTTCGATGACGCACGCTCCGCAGGCTCCCGAACGGCATCCGAAGGGAATCAAGTGCTGCGGCGTCTCGTACTCGATGTCCGTGAGCGGGGCGCCTTCCGGCAAAAGGACTTCCGTGCCGTGTGGCATGACGGTGAGTTTGTTGAGGAACATCGCTTTCCAAAACCCCCGTGGGGCATGTCGGGCATCCCGCCACGAGCGGGATGCGGTTCGGCGGCTCAAAGGGGCACCGCGCGCGGCGCGGCCGCCGGGTGGACGGGCCGGAGCCGCGGCCGGAACGGATCGGCGTCACGCGGGGCCTCGTGGGCGGCGGCCGATGTCGGGGCGGTGTGCCCGTGGTCGTGGACGGTGTGGCGCCTGGGCACGACGTTCACACCGCGCGCGCCCGAAGGCGGCGGTCGTGGTCGGTTGTCGGCGGCCCGGAGGCGATGTGCCCTCGGATGGCTTGATCAGGCCGTAGGACCGTGCCGGATGCCGTCATCGGCATTCCGTACGCGGCGGTCTCGGAGGATGCGCCGGCATCGCCCCGGTCCGGTGTCACACAGGTCACGAATCCGGTGAGGGCAATCACCACGAACGTGGGACGCCGGCGGAAGTCCGACAGTTGTGCTGCGGACCACAATGAACCCCTCCCCCGTTGTCTGATGTCGATTCGATGGCCCAGCCGTTTCCCTCGGCCCGGCCGTTTCCCTCGGAGATCAGCTTGCCGAAGCACGGACACTTCGCGCCATCTCCGCCCCGTGGCGACAAGTCACAGACGACTACTGCTCAGAGCCGAGCGCCCGCGGCGGCGATCCTGTCGGCCGGGCCCGCGACATCCGGTGCCGTGCCTCACGAGGCCGGGGCGCCCCTTGCGCCGGGCGTACGACCAGGTCGGGCACGTGATACGCCTTGTCGATGAGCAGCTCGTCGCACGTGCACCGGCCCTCGCGGGGGCTGCATCACCAGGGCGGTCCTACGCGACGCGACCCACTGGGACCAGGTGGTCACCACACTCGGGTACGAGCACCGGCGGCAACACGACCTCCGGCACAAGACCACCGCCGCCCGCGCCGCTCTCCGCCCACCTGAGCGTGCCGCGGGCCCCGCGGTCGCTGCCCGTACCGCTCGTCGTCGCCCGCCGACGCGGGCAAGCGCGCTGGTCCCCAACGGGTCCCCAAAAATGATCAGAGGCCGCTCCAGATTGCTCTGAAACGGCCTCTGACCTGCGACTCTTTCGAGTCGGGACGACAGGATTTGAACCTGCGACCCCTTGACCCCCAGTCAAGTGCGCTACCAAGCTGCGCCACGTCCCGATACCCGCTGACCTGGGGTTTTCCCCGGGTTCAACGCGCAGGAGAACAATACCGCACTTCACCGGTCGGTCGCGCGCACCTTGCGGGCCCGGACCTCAGTCCGCCGGGCCCCCGAGCTCCGGGTGGGCCGCGGCCAGGCGCTTCGGGGCCGCCAGCAGCCACGAGTCGGTCAAAATCGAACGCAGCTCCGCCGCGTCCACCGCGTCCAGGCGGACCCGGATCCAGGCGTAGTTGTCGTCATGGCCCTCGCGCAGGAAGAATTTCTCCGGTTCCGCCGCGATCAGTTCGGCCCGGTCCTCCTTGGGGCACTTCACCCCGATCGAGGCGTCGTCGTCCGCCAGCGCGGCGAAGACCTTCCCGCCCACCCGGAAGGTGGGCATGCCCCAGGCGGGCTTCTCGCTGCTGTCCGGGAGCGACAGCGCGATCGTACGGACCTCGTCCGCGTTCACGGCCATGGCCGCGACTCCTCTCCGGTCACCGGTGCACCCCGTCCGACGACGGTAGACCCTGCCGCGGACAGTCGCGTGCGGGCGTGTGCGCCGCGTCCGGTCGAATGCGGTCCCGTGCGAAGGGCGCCCGCGCGGCGCTCAGCTCCGCCGGTCCTCCCTCGCGTGCAGCAGGTCCACGAGCTCCGCCGCCAGCTCCTTGACCGCGGCGAGTCCCTCCGTGCCCCACCGCCTGGGCACCACGTCCGCCCCGCAGACCGTGCCGAGCACCACCCCGCGCCGGTCCGTGACCGGCGCGCCCAGATAGGACCGGACCCCGCTCCCGTCGACCACCGCGTTGCCCGCGAAGCGCGCGAAGTCCCGTACGTCCTGCAGCACCAGCGCCCGGCGCCGCACCACCACGTGCGGGCAGTAGCCGTGGTCGCGGGCCAGCACCCGGGCGGGGTATCCGCTCGGCGGGGCGTCGGGGGCGTGGTGCAGGCCGGCGAAGAACTGGCGTTCCTCGCCGATGAAGTTGACCCCCGTGTACGGCGCCGCGAGCACCTCCGCCACGCGCCGTGCGAAAGCGTCCAGCTCCGGGTCCGCCCGCTCGCCCAGACCCAGCTCGCGCAGCCGGACGGCGCGCGCGGGTGCCTCCCGGTCCACGGGTGTGAGCAGCAGGTGCCCGGTCGATTCGTAGTACGTCATGACGGTTCCCCCGACTCCGGAGACGAAGAACTGAGCGAAGAGCTGCGCGTGGGAGGAGTGGACCCGGGCAGGCACAGCAGGTGGCGGACCAGGGCCGCGAGGGCCCCCGTCCCGGAGCTCGTCAGGCGCGCGTCGCACCGTACGACGGGCACCTCGGGGCCGAGCCCCACCGCTTCGCGGACCTCGTCAGGCCCGTAGCGGTGACCGCCGTCGAACTCGTTGACGGCGACGATGAAGGCGATACCGCGCCGCTCGAAGAAGTCCACGGCGGGGAAGCAGTCGGCGAGGCGGCGGGTGTCGGCGAGCACCACCGCCCCGAGCGCACCCGCGCACAGCTCCTCCCACAGGAACCAGAAGCGGTGCTGGCCGGGCGTGCCGAACAGGTAGAGGACGTGCCGGTCGTCCAGCGTGATCCGGCCGAAGTCCAGGGCCACGGTCGTCGTGGACTTGGCCTCCACCCCCTCCAGCGGGTCGTCGGCCGCACCGAGATCGCTCAGCAGCTCCTCCGTACTGAGCGGCGCGATCTCGCTCACCGCGCCCACGAAGGTGGTCTTGCCGGCTCCGAATCCCCCCGCCACCAGGATCTTCAGGGTGGCCGGCACGGGGCCCGTAGTCCGGGCCGGGCCCGGGATCGAGGCCCGGACTCCGGCGTCACAGTCGTTTGCGAAGGCCATCGAGCACCGCCCTGAGCAGGGACTGGTCATCGGCGGCGTACGGGCCGCCCGGGTAGCGGGGCGCCTGCGCGCCGACGGCCCCGCACTCCACCAGGTCGGAGAGCAGCACCTTCGCCACGACCGCCGGCAGCCGCAGCTGTCCGGCCACCTCCGCGACGGTGACCGCCGCGGCGCCCGCGCACATCCGGAGCGCCAGGGTGTGCTCGGTCCCGAGCGGGACACGCGGCCGCACCCCGGTCGCCGTCACCAGGGAGAGGAGGTCCAGCGCGACGGCGGGCCGGGTCCGGCCGCCACTGGCGGTGTACGGGCGCATGACGCGGCCCGCCGAGTCGTCGAGCCACGGGGTGTCCCGTCCGGTCGACCGCCCCTGCGAGACACCGCCCCCGCTACCGGCCCGCGCCCCGCGCCCGGAACCGGTCCCGTAGGAGGTCTCCCTCGCGTACGCCCCCGCTCCGCGGGTCCTCACCGCTGCGCGTCGGCGACGGGGCGCCGCGGCGGTACCGCCAGGTACGGACGTACGCTCTTGACCAGCATCGCCATCTCATAGCCAAGGACCCCGGCGTCGGCCTCCCGGTCGGCCAGCACAGCCAGGCAGGTTCCGGACCCGGCCGCCGACACGAAGACGAGCGCCGTGGCGAGCTCGACCACCACCTGCCGGACCTCGGCTCCGTCGGCGAACCGGGCGCCCGCGCTGCGTCCCAGGGAGTACAGCCCCGAGGCCATCGCCGCCATGTGGTCGGCGCCGTCCGGATCGAGGCCGTGCACACAGGTGACGAGCCCGTCGGCGGTGAGGAGCACGGCGCTGCGCGTGTACGGCACGCGCTGCACCAGTCCGCTGAGCAGCCAGTCGAGGTCCGAGAGCCGGCCTCCGGTCTTCGTCGCCACTTCGCCGCCCATGGGGGTGCGCTCCTTGCCGGGGTGAGGGGTGGGGGTCATGCCTGGTTCTCCGACTGGGCGAGGCCGAAGCCCCGCTGGAAGGCGGCCATCAGGCCGGGGTCGTGCAGGGGTTGGTCGTCGCCGGTGCGCCGGGGGGCCGGCGCTTCCCGAAGCTGGGGTGCGACGTGCTCCTGGGCCCGCCGCCGGGGCAGCGGCGGCCGGTCCTCGTCCGTACGGGCGGCCGGTACGGGCAGCGGCGCCCACGCGGGGACACCGGTCGTGCCCACCGCGTCCGGAGCCGTCCGGGGCGACACCACGGCCTCGACGGCATCCTCCGCGTACCGGGCCGGCGGCACGGGCACGGCCGGCGCGGCGGGCGTGAAAGGCGCGGCCGGCGGGGCCGGTACGAAGGGCGCGGCGGGCGGGGCCGGCGGCACGGGCACGGCCGGCGCGGCGGGCGTGAAGGGTCCGGCCGGCTCGAAGGGCTCGGGCCGCACCGGGTCGGGGGGCCCGCCGCGGGGCGGGATGCTCCGTACGGGCTCCAGGGGCGGCGCCCCCGGTCCCTCCCCGGTCCCCCAGGCGGTGGCCCGGGATCCGCCGGCCGCGTCGGCGGCGCTCGGCGCCTCCGCGCCCAGCAGCTCCTGCGGCAGGACGAGGACGGCGAGCACGCCGCCGTAGATGTTGGACTTGAGCTCGACCGCGATCCCGTGGCGCCGGGCCAGCGCCGAGACCACGAACAGGCCGATCCGCCCGTCGGCGAGCAGGTGCCGGACACTGATCTGGTCGGGGTCGCCGAGCAGGGCGTTCATCCGGTGCTGCTCCTGGGGCGGCATGCCGAGCCCCCGGTCCTCCACCTCGACCGCGATCCCGGCGGTGACCCGTTCGGCGCGCAGCACCACGTCGGTGTCGGGAGCGGAGAACACCGTGGCGTTCTCGACCAGTTCGGCGAGCAGGTGCACGACATCGGCGACGGCGTGGCCGCGGACGCTGCCGCCCGCCGGGGGCACGACCTTGACCCGCGTGTACTGCTCGACCTCGGCGACCGAGGAGCGGAGCACCTCGCTCAGCTCGATCGGCCGGGTCCACTGGCGGCGCGAGGCCGCGCCGCCGAGCACGGCGAGGTTCTCGGCGTGGCGGCGGATGCGGGTGGCCAGGTGGTCGACGTGGAAGAGCTCCTTGAGCAGGTCCGGGTCCTCGACCGAGTCCTCCAGGTCGTCGAGCAGCGAGATCTCCCGGTGCACGAGGGACTGGAGCCGGCGCGCCAGGTTGACGAAGACCTCCACCTTGCGCTCGCTGTCGGACGGGGGCACCGGCCCGGCCAGCCGTACGAGGGTGTCCTGCGCGTGCTCGCGGGCGCCGCGCAGTTCCTGGGAGAGCAGCCAGAACTCGTCCACCCCGGCCGGGTCGGCGCCGGGCGGCGGGCGGCCCGGACCGCCGCGCACCGGCCTGGGCGGCAGCTCGCCGCGCTCCAGGCGGTCGGCGACCGTACGCAGCTCGTGCCGGCCACGGGCGCTGGAGCGGCGCAGTGCCTCGCACCGGTCCCGGACGGCCTTGCCGGCGCGTTGGGCCCCGAGCAGGGCGGCGGCCAGCGCGCCGACGACGAGCAGGGCGCAGCCGGTGAGCACCGGCCACAGGCGGGCGTCCCGGTCGCCGGCTCCGCCGCCGAGCTGGAGGGTGAAGATCACCGCCGCCGCGCCGCTGAGCCCGGCGGCGAGCGTGGGCAGGACGGCGGCGCGGATCAGCTGGGGGATTAACTGCCGGCCCGGACCGGCTACGGCGTGTTTCGACGGGGAGTGACGGGCTGCGCGGAGTCCGGACATCTTCGTCCTCGGTACGTGGGGCCCGGCCCCCAGCGTTCCCGGGGCCCGGTGTTGATCACCGGATACCCACGCTAGACCGCACCCTCCCGCCCCGGACGGCCAGTTCGAGAAGTTGGCGGGGGTGCTTCCCGCTCCCGATGGAGCGCTCGTACTGCAGTCCGATCCGTCGGGAGCGCGCACGCCCCGGCGCGCGTCCGGGGCCCGCGGTCGCCGCCGCGGCCCGCGCGCCCGCCCCCGCTCTCCGGGGCGTCCGGCGGGCCGGGGGCCGGTCGCGCGC